>CAYJTU010000065.1:0-1499 GCA_964373105.1 uncultured Moraxellaceae bacterium
GTTTTTGCACCAGAATATTGTGCTTCTTGATCACATCCGACTTCACGGCAAGCTTACTGATGCCTTGGTCTTTAATCTTCAGCAAGCCATCGATGATGAAGTCGAGCTGTGCTTCAGCCAAGCCAATGAAAGAATCATAGACCAGTACGTTTGGACCGAGCACGAGGAAGGCATTGGGTGTGTTCTCTAGGCTGGTACCAAGGTAGGCTTCAGGCGAAGTGTCTTTCCACAAATCGGCGAGAACAATGCCTTTTTCATTGGTCACTTTTCTGCCGATCGGCGGGTGCGACACTTCAAAGCCAGTACCCCAGATAATCACATCGACTTCATGACGCTCGCCATTGGCGGCTATCACGGTGTTGCCTTCAACCTTGACCAGACCATGTGGGATCAGGTGGGTATTGTCCTGTTGCAGCGCTGGGTAGTAGTCGTTCGCAAACAAAATACGCTTACAGCCGACCAGAAAGTTCGGTGTCACATTTTTCAAAAGCGTCGCATCTTTGACTTGCAGTTTGAGCAATTGCTTGCCAGCTTCATTGACCGGTTTTAAGAATTTTGGATTGCGCAGACCAAAGTTGATAATGTTGAGTGAGGTCGCCACTGACTTACGCCAGCCTTGCTGGATGATCGGTACATTCTCCATCACCGATTTGCCTGTTTTGCCCAGATTCATATCGGGCTTTGGCAGCACCCACGGTGCGGTACGCTGGAAGACATAGAGTTCTTTGGCGAGCGGTTGGATGCGTGGTACGAACTGAATCGCAGAGGCACCTGTGCCAATCACGGCAATGCGCTTGCCGGTGAGGTCATAGTCATGATTCCAGCGTGCCGAGTGGAACATCTCACCGGTAAAGGTATCCAGGCCATCAATCTTGGGAATCTGCGCTTCGGTGATCGGTCCCGTGGCAAAGATCACGGTACGTGAAAGGTACTGCCCGAGCGTTGTTTCCATCACCCACAGATGCTGCGCTTCATCCCACACCGCTTTGATCAGTTCATTATTGAACTCAATCAACGGTTCAACATCAAACTTTTTACTGACGTCTTCAAGGTAGCTTAAAATTTCAGGCTGTTTGGCAAACAGATGGCTCCACTTTGAACTCGGTGCAAACGAGTAGGAGTAGAGCGCAGACGGCACGTCGCAGCCACAGCCGGGATAGGTGTTTTCGCGCCATGTGCCGCCGACGCGACTGGCTTTTTCCAGGATCTTGAAGTTGTGGTAGCCGGCTTTATTGAGTTTAATCGCAGCAGCAATACCCGAAATCCCCGCGCCAATAATCAGCGTGTCATAAATATGCGTACTTTTTTCTTTCGCTTTAGAAGTCATGCTTAAAACCTTCATTTATAATCGATGTTTTATTTAAAACGAGCTTATTTAAAAAACTGATACGAGGTGCCGAGGAAGCGGGCATACAGACTCGGTGAGGTCCGTTTCATCAGCCAAAACAGCTTCGCATCGATTTGCGGAATCGTATACAGATCACCACTATCCAAAAGAT
>CAYJTU010000065.1:1509-17607 GCA_964373105.1 uncultured Moraxellaceae bacterium
ATTTTTTCAGTATTGCAACCGCTTCCGATTGAAGAAACGATTCAACGTCAAAATTGCCACGGAATCACTGGTGGTGAAGGCATAGTTGGTCAGTGCAGTATCGGCAAGCTTGGAGTAGCGTCCGGGGATACGACCATTTTTAATGATATTGGTAGGCACTAAGGTTGGGCAGAGCACATTGACCTTGATCTTGAACTTACGAAGTTCCGCAGACAGCGTTTCAGACAGCGACAGTACACCCGCTTTAGTGACGTTATAGGCCGTCATTTCTGGCGCTGCGGCATAGGATGCGGCAGAGGCGACATTGATGATTGCACCAAAGCCTTGTGCTTTAAACTTCGGCACAAAGTAGTGGCAGCCATGGATGACGCCCCACAGGTTGACGTGCATACACCATTTCCAATCTTCCAGCGTCAGTTCATCGAACTTACCGCCCAGACCCACACCCGCATTGTTAATCACCAATGTGGTTGGATGTCCCATCAGCACTTCAGCTTGGTCTGCAAGCGCTTTGACTTCTTCGGCATTGCCGACATCGCACTGCACAGCAAAGCCACTTGCGCCAAGTTCTTTCAGTAACGAAACGGTTTCGGTCGCAGCCTCAAGGTTGATATCTGCACAGACCACGGTGCCGCCACGCTTGCCCAACTCCAGTGCAAAACTGCGACCGATACCGCTCCCCGCACCCGTCACAACCGCATAGGCCTTGTGGCTGGTTTTTTGTTTTTTACTGAATAAACTCATGATGATTCCAAAAAAGTATTGTTTCTGAATGCAAAGCGGGGGCGAGAGGCTTACGCCGCTCTGACCTTGGGCGTGACTTCTTTGATGAAGTAAGGCATCAAGAGTCCGGTCTTGGGATCAAGCAGGCGCTCTTTGTAGTAGGACAGATACTCGGATGTATCATGATCATTGGGGTGAAAGTCAGGACGGAGATAGTCAAAAATATGACCGATGGTACTGCCATATACACCGTCGTTAGGACCGAGTAACAGCGCCGCACTGCGCTTCACATCCTTCCAATAGCGGAGGCTAAACACATTGCTGGGCTTTCTAAAGAAAGGAATCAGCACGCCGCCGAGTGGCACCAAGAACATGATGGTGATGAACGCGGCTGCAAAGCCAGAAATGCGCAGCGCATAGTTGCCCGACAGCGTCTGGTAGACGTCATAAGCGATGTCTTTATGCTCGGATTCTTCGAGCATATGCCACATCCACAGCCCACGCTGGCGGGCGTCTTGGCTATGAAAGAAGTTAGCTTCATGTTTCATCATGAACTCAGCCAGCACCGCAGTGAAATGCTCAATCCCAGCCATCAGCGATAGCTTCATCGGCTGTGGAAACTTCAAGAAGCCGTAATCAAAAACATTTTTAGCCAAGAAGCGATAGAAGGTCACGGGGAAGTCTTTTGCTTTTAGGATCTCGTTCCACTCTTCATGCACTTTAGAGTGCAGCGCTTCTTGACCGATCAGCGCAGTCACACGCTGCTTGAGAACGGGATCTTTCAAAAAGTCACGATGATAACGTGCCGTCTCAATCACCAAGTCTTCGCCAAAGGTGAGAAAGATCGACAGTGCTTGGAAGTAAGCACTTGCCAACTCTGCATTCATATAGAACTCAGGATCTGCTTCTTCAACTTTAAATTTAAAATCAAAATGGCGAATCGGCACTAGACCCTTCTTGGAAAAATCTGTTGTGACCGCTTGGTTTTTGGTTTTAAATTGACCCAAAAAAGAACTTTTGATTGCTGGAGCGTTCATAGCAATTCCTTTAACTTAAGCAGTTGGAGAATGTGTTGTGAGAGTCTGGCGTAGATCTGGCATCTTCAGGCAAGAACGTTGGACATGCATTTATCTCTCTTGCAATATCCGAGATGGCAGTGTCGTTGATCATCCTATTTACAAACTCGCAGACGGTCTTAGGCTGACGGAATTTGTAGTCATTGACTTACACTATCCTATACCGAACTTTTGTTCGGATTCAATTCGGGTAAATCTTCACCAATAATGCCTACCAATCGCTTGCTTGGTCTGCTTTCACGCTTGCTAATAGCATACCCGCGTGAACCCGTGTTCAGATTTTTTGGGTACGGTAGTACGGAACAGCAGGCATTTAGCTTCGAAAAATGACGTCTTAACATAGAAATTGGCGGGTGAGAGGGGTGCAAGGCGTGTTGAAGAAAGCTCATGCACGAGACAATTAAATTTAAATTGTATTATTACTATAATAAGCATATATTGTATTTAATTGTAATTATTGGAGTGGCATGCAATTGCTGCCCACTTTTAATCCGCGACTCTTAAAACGGGGTTTATTCCATGAACGCATCGACACCATCACTGCATCCTGATCCGTTGGCCAGCACCCATGAGGTGTTTAACCAGACGCCAGCGCTAGAGGATTACAACGCCTTTGAGGGTGATACTGCGCTTAAAGAGGCTGTGGTGCGGTTTGGTGCAGCATGGGCGATGCCGCAAATCTCTGCGCATGGTGCACGGACAGGTAGCCGTGAGGTCTTGGAGTGGGGCTATCAAGCCAATGAATTCAAACCGCAGTTTCACAGTCATGATCGCTTCGGCAATCGCATCGACCTGATCAAATATCACGACGGCTACCACAACCTGATGCGGCTGGCGCTGGAGTCTGGGTTGCATGCCGAGCCTTGGATCAATCCGAAACCGGGTGCGCATGTCGCCCGCGCGGCGATGAATCTGCTGCAGGGTCAGATCGATGCTGGGCATGGCTGTCCCGTGACCATGACCTTTGCCGCAGTGCCTGCACTGGTCGGCAGTCCTGTTGCCGCAGAGTGGCTGCCTAAAATTCTGAGCAAAAGCTATGATCCGCGTAATGCGCCGCACATGGACAAACAAGCGCTTACCATCGGCATGGGCATGACGGAGAAACAAGGTGGTTCGGATGTGCGTGCGAATACCACGCATGCTTATGCGCTGGGATCGGAGGGAGAAGGGCAGGCTTACGAGTTGATCGGACATAAATGGTTTACCTCGGCACCGATGTGTGATGGTTTCTTGATGCTGGCGCAATCAACGGGCGGCTTATCCTGTTTTCTCGTGCCGCGCTGGCGTCCTGATGGCACCAAGAACCCGATGCAAGTGCAGCGTCTCAAGAACAAAATGGGCAATGTCTCCAATGCTTCCTCAGAAATCGAGCTGCGCGGTGCACTGGGCTGGATGGTCGGCGCTGAGGGACGTGGCGTCGCAACGATCATCGAGATGGTCGGCATGACCCGCTTTGATTGCATGATTGGTTCAACCGCAAGCATGCGTCACGGTGTGGCAGAGGCGATCCACCATGCGGCGCATCGCCGTGCTTTCGGTGAACTGCTGATCAATCAACCGGCAATGCAAAATGTACTCGCCGATCTGCAGTTGGAGGTCGAAGGCGCGTTGGCGATGTCGATGCGTATGGCACAGGCACTGGATCATCCGCAAGACCCCTATGAGAAGTTACTACTGCGTTTAGGTCTCCCTGCGGGAAAATATTGGATCTGCAAACGCAATCCCAACCATGCCTATGAGGCAATGGAGTGCATCGGTGGCAATGGTGTGATGGATGACTTCATCATGGCGCGTCTTTATCGCGATGCACCCATCAATGCCATCTGGGAAGGTTCGGGCAATGTACAAGCGCTGGATATGCTGCGCGCAATGGCAAAAACACCCGATGCCGTGCAGGTCTGGTTTAGCGAATTGAATAAGAGCAAAGGACAGCATGCGCTTCTCGACCAAAAAGTTGCAGCGCTTGCCAAAGAGCTGTCCGATGTCGATGCGTTGCAATACCGCGCACGGCACATCGTCGAGCAAATGTCGCTGCTGATGCAGTCCAGTTTGCTTGTGCAAGCGGGTAACCACACAGTGTCCGATGCTTTTATCCAATCGCGTCTAGGCGCGCATGGCGAGCGCAACTACGGCACTTTGCCGCGCGGCATCGATTGTCTGCATTTGATTGATCGCGGCAATCCGCTGACAGCCTGAAGGATAAGGTCATAGGAATCATGAATATGAATCAGCGTACCGCGGTCACCACACTCTTTAGTCGAGCAGAGATCACGACCTTAACGACCAAGTCCGATTGGATGGGCGCGTATGCAGTGGGATTTACTTGGACGGTGATCGCGTTGACCTTTGTCGGATTGGCTTTTATATGGCCGATCTTAGGAACTTTGGGTGCCCTTGGCGTTGTGGGCAAAGTATTGGTCAGCATTCTTGCCTTGATCATCTTGGGCGGACGGCAACTCGCACTGGGGATACTCACCCATGATGCTGCCCACGGCACCCTGTTTAAAACCACATGGCTCAACGATACCCTGACCGATTGGCTCTGCGCGCGTCCGGTGTGGAACAACCTGCACCATTATCGCCCTTATCACTTAAAGCACCATGCCAAGACCTCGACCATTGATGATCCTGACTTGACCTTGGTGGCTGGTTTGCCGACCACGCCCGCGTCTTTACGACGAAAGTTCCTGCGTGATATCGCTGGGATTACCGGTTTAAAGTTCATCATTGGGCGGATCTTGATGGATCTCGGGATGCTGGAGTGGACGGTCACCAATGACATCAAGCGCATTCCGCAAACGGGCCGCAAATGGTGGGGTTATCCTGTCACATTCTTGAAAAACAGCGGCGCAACGATCATGACTAATGGCGTGTTGTTTGGGCTGCTGTGGCTGGCGGGGCATCCGGCATTTTATTTATTTTGGCTGCTCGCTTATATCACCCCCTTTCCACTGTTTATCCGTATCCGGTCGATGGCTGAGCATGCGGCAATGGAGACGACGACGGATGTCCTGCGTAATACACGAACCACGCAAGCGGGTTTTATTGCCCGCGCACTGGTCGCACCGATTCGGGTGAACTTTCATGTCGAGCATCACCTGATGGCCTCGGTGCCGTATTTCCGCTTACCGCACATGCATCAGTTGCTACGCACTCGCGGCTATGTCGATGCGCCGCCGACCTATCTACAGGTATTTAAGATTATGTCGAGTCGTAAGGAGGATGTGCAAAGATAGATAAAAGGAACTGGAAAATAATTTAATAATTTTAATGCGCTAAATAATAAAAAAGGCAGGTATGTGTGATGTTGTTGAGATGGAGTGAGGTGTTGCTATGTGTCGTGTTTGGGATGTTATTTTTTCTGCTCTATCAGGCTTTTGCAATTCCGCATTAGGCGTACTCAACAGTCGTGCCGAATTGGGCTTGCTGGGCGTTAATCAGGGATAAAGCCGTTTTGGCGCAGTTTGTGCCAGATGACTTTACCGACTTGATCAAAGTGACGCACGACTTCGAAAAATTGATTACGCACTGCGGGATCCATCCAAGGCAGGGGCAGTAGGGGATCAAATACCACTTGATGGATCGCTGCACGTCCGAGGATCAGTGATTCTTGAGCGGCAGTTTCAAGGGTGAGTTGATCGGCCTGTGCGATCCAGCTTTCCAGTTTTTTTCCTAAGCTGGCATAGCTCCTACACAGCGCTTTGCCATCCCAAAGCTGCGCAATCCGTACTTCGATCGTCTTTTCAAAATGATGCGCGGTGGCGATGATCGCGGTCTCCTCCAGCCCTAAATTGCGCAATTTTTGAATGATGATATTGAGGTCGCTATCGATATTGTTGGGGCGAATATAGTAACCCTTATCGAGTTCGCGGAAGCCGAGCATCTTTAAGGCGCGCTCGCGGCGCACCAACGCCCCACGATCAGTACGCCCCAAGGTCGCGGTAAAGACGGTGATATAGTCGCCAGTCCACGCGCGCACGTTGCGGTCGATGCTACGCCAAGTGGCGATTTCACCCGCGAGCTCAATCGCATTGGGCCCCAGCACGTAGACGCCGCGCTCCACACTTTTGATCAAACCATCGGCCAATAAGCGCGTCAGCGCCACCCGACTACTCGACTCACTGATCTGAAACAGGCTGCATGCTGCCACGGCCTCTTTGGATGAGAGCGGTTGGCCTTCGCCTGCGAGCAGGAGATCAAGGATCAGTTTGCGGGGGGTAATCTTCATCAAGTACGCGAAAACTTAAGGGATAAGCGCTAGCATAGCCGCGAATGAGGCTGATTGCATAGCATGGTTTTAGCGATAGGTACGCGGTGTGCTCCCAGTCCATGTCTTGAAGGCGCGCTGGAAGACGGCTTGATCGGAGAATCCTAGCTCGGTCGCGAGTTCCGCAAGTGAAATATTTGATGTGTTTAAACGCATGATGGCATGATCGCGGCGGAGCTGTTCTTTAACGTTCTGAAAAGAGCTGCCTTCATGCGCCAGATGGCGTTGCAAGGTGCTGATGGAGATATTCAATGCATTGGCCGTGGTCACTAAGTTAGGCCATAGCGGACGCACCTGTTGTAAGTAACTGCGTATCCGTTCGCTGGTCGTATCGGTGTTGTGCTGAGGCACGATCACGTTGCGCGGTGATTGAGAGAGAAACGTCTGCAATGCTTGTTCATCGCGGCGCATGGGGATCTGGAGCGTACTGCGATCAAACCAGATCGTTGACCACGGTTGATCAAAGCGGACTACTCCCGGGAAGACACGGTGATATTCATCGGCTTGAGGTGGGCATGGATAGGAGAAATCAAAACCTAAGGGACGCAGCGGCTTTCCGTATAACCAAACGATGACGCGTGAAAACACCCGCAGTAAAAACTCGTACGCGAAGATCTGATGGGCGCCAAAATGATCGGGTACCACCATACGTAGCCCTGTTCGGTGGTCGTCGTAGATCACTTTACACGTCACATCATCTTGTAGGAGCTGAAATCCTTGGCAGAGCCGACGTATGGCCAGATCAACCCGCTCAGCGCTGAGGGCATTGCGCAGCGCCAACGCAAAACTGCCCTGCCGTATAGGACGTGAAAAAAAGGCTAATCCTTCATCATTATAGTGAGTGATCAAGATCCGAAATAACGAGACATATTGATCCGCAGTGACGCGACTAGAGGGCTCTTCGAGCAAGTTAAGCGGGATTCCTGCACGGATTAAGCATCCATCCACATCTTCACCGCGTGCCCGGTGCCCAGAGAGCATACCGCGCGCAAAGGTCGCAGAGATTGTGACAGGTGGATTAATCATCGCAACATGTTTTAAGAGAGTGTGAGGTACTTTGCAATATAAACGCCATGCGTTGCAATAGCAAAAACAATGCTTTTTTCGCTATGATTCTTGCTCTAACCGCCGATGATACAAGGTCTAATCAAATTTTTATCACGTAATTTATGCGGGTAATGCCTTTGAGTTATTCTTCTTTGGTTGTGGGAATAGTGAGATATTATGCCTAAAAAAACTGATGCCCTGCCCGTAAATAGACTCGAACCTATCCTGTTTAATCAACAGTATCCCATTCCCGAGATCAGTGCGTCACAGTCACAGGCGGATGAATTTTTTACGATACTGCAACGCTGTTTACAGGCGGCTTTGCCGAGCAGTGATCAGCGGCAACCCATTTTTCAATTCGACATCACTGCCCCTGAAAGTCATTGGGTGGTTGATTTTGAGCACGCGACTATCTTGGAAGGACGGCACCCAGCTGCTGTCACAATCAGTATCAGTGATAGCGACTTGGGTGAGCTCATCAGAGGTGTCCTTCAGGTCCATGATTTATATATGCATGGCAAATTACGAGTCGATGGCGATTTCGGGGGGGATTTTGGATGTGCGCACAGGCTGCAGTTTTTAACCGTTTTGCTGCAATCATGACACGAGCCGAGTTCTATATCACTTCAGCATCACCTCGTCCAAGCTCTCCAAACAGCGCTCCCAACAGATCTGCATGATATTTGTACACAAATCTTGCCTATTGTCCTAACTCGGCGTAGATTCGAGCGGATGGTGAGGCAAATTTCGCATGAATAAGAAGACTGGTGATAGAGACTCTCTGCCCATATAACGCGTGAATTTGATTTTTTTGGTGGGGCACCGTTGCTTGATCTTTATGACTCAGTCTTTTTTTATTTGAAACTTGTCGTTGATTCAAGATCAATGCTGTGCAATTTGCACGGCGGTTGATCTGGAATGAACTGATTTAAGCCATGGCTTGATGGCGGTTTTATAATGATAAATTGACTCGGAGTACATTATGGACAAGTTCTGGTGGCTCACGCTCGGGCTATTGATTGGTTGGGTTGTACATTGGATTTTTAATCTCCTCTTTTGCAAATGCAAATGTACCAATGAAAACTGCAGTAAACACGGCACAAAAAAAATTAACCCCACCCCTTATAAGCATACCCCAGCGCGTCCTGATCTCAGCAAACCCAATACGCCTCCAGTAGACGCCCCCCTTCCGCGTGTAACGGATGCCGTAATCCCTCCCGTAGCGCCTGCTGTTGCACCCGTACCACTTGCAGATGTGCCGCCTGCAGTTGCCGCACTACCGACACTTGCCGCCTATCTCACCAAAGATGGCAAAGATAATCTTCAGGTCATCGAAGGGATCGGCCCTAAGATAGGCGAACTGCTGAACGCCGCAGGCATCCATCGTTTTCATGAGCTTGCGACCACACCTGTCCCTACGCTTGAGACGATCCTGCGCGAAGGCGGTTCGAGCTTTCAATTGGCCAATCCGGGCACGTGGCCTGAACAAGCTGCGCTGATTGCCAAAGGCGACGCTGATGGATTTGAGCGTTTGATTGGCGAGTTAAAAGGTGGCGTACGCACTTAAGCGTCCCCTAAGGCTCAGGACAATACTCAGGAGAGACCAAATGCTCAATTATCATAATTGCTGTGAACCAGCGCGACCTGCATGGGGCAACTGGGTGCGCTGGATTGTGGCGGCGATCTTGGTGCTGCTGCTACTGCGTGGCTGCTGGCTACAAAAACATAGCGTGACTACACCCGTTGCCGTTACGCCCAGTGGTGCTGCTGCGGGTGTCCATGCGGTGGCTTTTGCATCCAGTGTGAAGGATGGTCATGTCACGCTCATCGGCCGTGTCAAAGATCAAGCCAGCTTGGATGCGATCGTCAAGGCCGCGATTGACCAATATGGGGCCGATCGGGTGACGAATCAGTTGGTCGTCGATGTCAATGCAACCAGTCCTAGCGTGGATATGGCCAAGCTCTTTACATGGCAAAAATCAGCCGGCAATACCAGTCTTGCGATCCAAGATAAAACCGTCGTGCTGACCGGTACTGTTGCTGATGATATCGTTAAAGTGGCACAAGCGCAGACCGTGCAAGAGGTGTTGGGCGACGGCTATACGGTCGACAATCAATTGCAGGTGGCGGGCGATAGCAATATGGCCAAAGACTCAAGCTGCGCTGCGACACTCAAATCCAGCATCGAGTTTGCAACGGGTCAGGCGGCTCTGACGAGCAAAGGCAAAGCCATCGTGGATCAGGTCGCGATGTGTCTCAAGGACGGTCGTTTTGAAGTCGCAGGACATACCGACAGCCAAGGCCAAGCGTCTCGCAATCAAACCCTGTCAGAAGCACGAGCTGCCAGTGTGGTTGCGTATCTGGCCACTCAAGGCATAGCGGCAGATCGTATGACGGCCAAAGGCTATGGTCAAACCCAGCCTATCGCGAGCAATGATACCGCAACGGGACGTCAGCAAAATCGACGCATCACTTTTGTGGCACTGCCGTAGGATGATTTAACGTTTTGATGTAACGTTTAAAGTTAAGCATTAAATTTAATGCTTAATAAGCAGCCCAAATCAGCGGGGAGACACTGCTGATTTGGGCCAAGCTGAGGTGATGTTATTATTATGATTTAATTTTTTTTATTGTAGTCGTTAGCCAAGGCGCACATTTGCCCTAGCGTTTAAAGGGATGTGTTTTAGTGAGCCACCCAAATGTCAAACATCTGGAGCATATAGGGATCTTGAGGGTCAATGTTTTGGGCCCAAGCGATGGCTTTTTCTTGCACTTGCTGCGGGCGTTCGGGAGGGCTCGGCGCATCCATAATCACACTTCGGTGATCATCGGGCACGATAAATAAACGATCATTCATACAAAATTCCCCTAGCGTTTTTATCGCCAAACTTTTTTATAAATATAATTTTTATTTGTGCTAGAGCGGCCCACTTGTGACCGCTCTAGCACATGGATTAAAAAATGAGACCGTTGGGTCTTTCAGTACCGGTTGCTAGCATTTTTGGATAGAGATGCTCGCAATGGACTGCACATTGGAAATTCCAGAACTTATCCCATAAATCACAATACGCTAAGCAGATATAGCGTATTTGTTCATATTGATCTGGTGTTGCACCCTGCATGAGTGCGTACCACAGATCATCCTCATGGTCATCATCCGCCGCTTCAGTGCCATGGTCAGTCGTCACGCCGTGAACATGGTAGTAGCCATCGTTGACATGTCCACCAATGGCTTTGACCGATTCGCGCAGAGGCGGGCTGTAGAGGATCACTTGTTCTTCGGCTACGGCAAGCAGCGCGATCACGCTGGTATAATGCGGATAGCTGGTTTCGAGGAAGTTGCGTACATCCGTGGCAACCTGACTCGGGATATGGTTTTGGCGCTCTTGAGCAGAGACACCGAGATCATCCAAAACTTTTTCGAACAAAGGATAGTGGGCATAAGCCGGATTGCCTTTGTAATAGTTTGATTGATCGTATCCGGGCTGAAAGCCAAACTCATCCAGCACATTCAAGGTCAACAAAAATCTCGCGGGCATTTTGCTGCCGGGCTTTAAGCGCGGCTCTAATTGGCGCGTTTGATACTGCGCCATGAGTAAAGCGTCGGTAAAAATTTGTACAATTGCCTGGCGATATTCAAGATGAATCGTTTTGATCGCCTCAATGTTCAATAGCCCTTGATTAAAGATACTAATCATCGGGTTAGTGGCCAGAGCATGCTGTTTTATATCAGCTTTGAGCGATGCGACAAATTGCTTGTTAGATACCCAGACCAGCGGTGAAACGCTTGCCTGCAACGCTTCAATCGCGTTTTTCCTTGGATCATCAAAGAGTGTTGTCATATTTAAGTTCTATAGGTTAATAAAAAATATTTAACTCATGAGTAAACTTTGCGTAAGATTCAACCTAAAATGGTTACTAATCTATACAGACCTGTCTGTCTCATACTATGTATAATACTGATACTATAGTCAACAGATTTTTACGACATTGAAGGATAAAAATTGACTAAAAAAACGAAACAAGACGACATACTGGATACGGCATTACTGTTGTTCTCTGAACATGGCTACCATGCCGTGGGGATTGATCGCATTATTGCCGATGCCAAAATCGCCAAGATGACGTTATATAAATACTTCCCGTCGAAGGAATTGCTCATTGAAAGCGTTTTATTGAAACGAGACACGCTGCTGCGTGCCAGCATTCTTGAGGCTGTAGGCAAGGCCGACAGTCCGATGCAAAAGCTCAAAGCCATTTTTGATTGGTATGAGATTTGGTTCAAAAGCATCCAGTTTCATGGCTGTATGTTCATCAGGGCGACTGAAGAGTTCCCCGATGCCAAATCGAATATTCGATTGATTTCTCAGAATCATAAGTTGTGGCTGACTGAGCTGATGCAAGACAGTTTGGAGGAAATCGGGGTGGATGCCCCGCTTGAGATTGCCTCTCATCTGCTGGTCATTTTGGATGGTCTCACCATTAAGCTGACGATGTTTGATAGCCCTGTCGTGAACCAAACGGAGATAGCTTGGAAATATACCAAGCAGGTGATCGATAGCAGTCTGGTTTCAGCCGTGAGTTAGACTGATCTCTTCAAAGGATCTGAAGGGATCATGTCATTTCATGACGTCTTATTTGGCGATATCAGTATTAGCTAAAGGCTGTGAATATATTCCATGAAAATGAATGAGATGATCAACACGCGGTATAGATCCTTTTTTCTACTGCCGATTGGTACGCATAAAGTATTACAGGATTCAGGCTGGTTGTTTGAGGCGGAGCAGCGCATTGCACCCAGCGTGGTGATGTTCCTTGAACAGGCGCTCGCACTTGTGAAGCGGGAGTCGTATTTCAGGATTGATGTCTATCATTGCGAAGATATTAAGGTGAGTGTCTGCTGTGATGAACAGGGGTTGATTGAGGAGATCTATGTTCGTCTCTATGGCGAGCGTGATTACGCTTTTCTGTGTGATCTCTTAGGGTCGCCCGTACTTGAAAGTGCCGTCCTGTTTGATCCCGACTGGACACTGCCCCGTAAGATTGATCGTCGAGCCAGCTTATAAAAAATAAGAGGATCAACGCGATGGATACGCTGATTGTTCAAACCGCTCAAAGACCAACCATCTATGCAGGTCCCGATCTGGCACCCCCCTATCGGGTGGATGGACGCCGCTTAACGCTGGGCGACGCACCGTGGCCGTCCCAACCTGACATCCTGTGTACCCATGATGTGTTTTGTGGTCTGACTTATCACGTGGCCCCTGAATTTTTAGATGCTGTGCAGCGTTGGGTGACTCAGGTGGGTTCGGATCGTGTCAGACTGGTCAATGTGTCGGCGCCGAATAATTATTATGGCTACGGGGATCACTTTAGCACCGAGTATTATTTAGAGGTGCTTTGGACGCCCGGCGAGCCAGATCGCATCATTTTTGCAGAGTTATCTGAGGATGGTTGGCTGTACCGTGAGGAGCGACAAGGTCATGATCCTTTTGATGCCGTCTATGGGGTCATGCTGGTCGCAGTAGCTGATATTGCCACGGAGTGTGGGTTGAAACTGCCAGAGCGCTTCGTTTAAATCGTTTTAGGGTTCTTAAAAAAAGGCTCACCCCTGATAACGCATCGCCTCCACAAAAAGATTAAAAGCTGGCGAGGACAGACGGCGGCTGGGATAGTAGAGGTGGTAGCCGGGGAAGGTCGGATACCAGTCTTCCATTACTTTCTGCAAGTGTCCTGACTGAATCTGCTCGGCGACCATCTCTTCGGGTAGATAGGCGAGCCCCATTCCTGCCAGTACTGCGCTATGGATCATCGAAACGCTGTTGAAGATCAGTTGCCCTGCGACACGGACTTTCAGCGGATGTCCGTCTTTTTCAAACTCCCATGCATATAGCCCGCCATAAGTCGGGAGACGGATATTGATGCAATTGTGGTCCGCCAGATCTTGTGGTGTCTTGGGTATGGGATGCTGAGCAAAATAGGACGCTGTGCCCACCAGTGCAAACTGCATATCCGGTCCAATCCGCGCTGCCACCATGTCTTTGGCGACTTGATCGCCGAAGCGTACCCCGGCATCAAAGCGTTCGGCAACGATATCCGTCAACTGATTGTCGATATTGAGCTCTACGTTGATATCGGGATAGTGGGCGAGGAATGTGACGAGCTTGGGCCAGAGTACATGGTGGGCGGCATGCTCACCGGTGGTGATCCGAATCGTGCCCGCTGGTTTTTCGCGCAGTATACTTAAAGCAGCAATTTCCGCTTCGATTTCTTCAAAGCGCGGCGCTAGGGTCTGGAGCAAACGATCTCCTGCATCGGTGACCGCAACGCTGCGCGTGGTTCGGGTCAGAAGTCTTAAACTGAGCCGTGTTTCTAATGCGCGGATGGTATGACTGAGTGCTGACTGTGAGACCCCTAAGATTGCGGCGGCACGGGTAAAGCTGCCTTCACGCGCAACGATCACAAAGGCTTGCAGGTCATTAAAATTTTCACGTGCCATGGGTGCGTCTCCGGCAAGAAACATATTGAGTCGAGGGCTTATCTTGGTGGATGACGTGAGTGTGCGTCAATCAAATTCATGAATTAATCTCATAAGTACATTCGTATTATCCTATCTAGTCGTGCAGCCGACTCTCTGCTAAATTTTGAGCGCTCTAAGAACCCTGTTCTGCGGTTTTTTTAATATCAAATGTTCCCCATTCGACGCATAACCAAAAATGCGTTCTCTATGTGCTGATCTTATTATCAAGGACATCAACATGAATATTCAAAGAAGTGGTGCCAAGCCTTCCTTTCAAGGGGCTGCTGAGAGCTTTACCGGTCAAGTCAAAGTCGAGATGCTGTTTCAGGCCAACGGCCCTGCGCGCGCAGTTGGTGCCAGTGTGACGTTTGAGGCTGGCGCCCGTACTGCATGGCATAGCCATCCGCTCGGCCAGAGTTTAATTGTGACGGCGGGCTGTGGCTGGGTACAGCGCTGGGGGGGTGCCATCCAAGAGATTGCTGTGGGGGATGTGGTGTGGATTGAACCGGGGGAGAAGCATTGGCACGGTGCGACAACGACCAGCGCCATGACCCATATTGCGATTGCCGAGCAGTGGATAGGCAAGACCGCCGAGTGGCAAGAGCCCGTGAGTGAGGCGCAATATCGTGCGGTTGATTCGGTACGATTGGTGGGTTGAGGGGCTATGTCCCTCTTTTTTGCGGCTTATTTGATGCGATCATCCATACCCCAATCAAGATGAAGGCGCAGCTGGGCACCAGTGACCAAGTGAGTTTTTCTCCCAAGAAGAAATAAGCGAAAAGGATGGCAAAGATAGGCGTCGAGAGCATCAAGGTGACGTTCAGCAGTGGCGGTAAGCGCTGCGCTGCGGCCGTATAAGCCAGTGTGGCTAATAGCGTCGATATCAGGGCTAAGGCCAACATCGCCATAAATTCAGTCGTAGACCACAGCAACGGAAAGCGTATTTGCTCAGAAATGATTCCACTACTTGCTGCAACAATGCCGCCAAAGCCGAGACAAATCAGGGCAACCTGTAAGGGCAGCGTCCGATCTTTGATCTGATGTTTATAGATAATGACGGCCGAAAGCGCAGTCAATAAAGCAGCCAAGGATGCAAAAAGATAACCTATCCAAGGCTGCGTAATGTGGCTTGTCACCAGATGTGAACCCGTACTGCAAATGATGAGGACCCCGATAATGGCAGATCCCGCACCAAACAACTCGCGGCGGCTCATCGACTCACCCAGCACGGCGCGATAAATGAGGACGTAGACCGGAGAAGTGCTGATCAGCAACGCGACCATAGCGACAGGAGCGAACTGAAAAGCAATCACGGCGGTCAAAAAGTACAGCCCTTGCAAGATGCCTAACACCCAAATCGTGCGACTCAGTTTAAAGCTGATTCGTGCACGGATGATCAGGAGCAGCGGAATGGCGAAGATCAGCCCGATGAGCAAGCGTCCCGCAGTGACTTCTAAGGCGGAGTGATGCCCTGATAAACGTACAAAGACTCCCGTCAATCCCCAAGAGATCGCAGCGATCAATGCGAAGCCCGCACCGCTTGAGTTGTCTTTATACATGATGGGATCTCAGGCGCGATTGAGATGCAACGGTATCATGCCGCTTGCGATCGTAACAGCATCAGTGACAGTGGCATCGCCACCATCACTGATGATTTTTCCTTAAACTGCCTCAGCCAACGATGCCATATCAATCACAAAACGATAGCGTACATCCGAGCGCTCCATGCGATCAAAGGCGTCATTGATCTGGTCCATGCGGATCATTTCGCATTCCGGTAAGATTTGTTGCTTGGCACAGAATTCCAGCAGCTCTTGGGTTTGGGCGATACCACCGATCAGTGAACCCGCCAGTGTACGACGTCCCATCACGATCGGGATGGTCGATAGCTCGTCGATCTGACCGAGCTGTCCGACGATGACCAGTGCGCCTTTGACATCCACCAGAGGAATGTAGATCGAGACATCGTGACGGACGGGAACGGTGTCGATGATCAAGTCAAAGCTCGACAGCGCGTTTGCCATCGCGGCTTCATCGGTCGAAATCAGGACATGGTGTGCGCCGAGACTCATGGCATCCGCTTCTTTGTCCGCAGTGCGGCTAATCACGGTGACGTCCGCGCCCAGACCCACAGCAAGCTTCACCGCCATATGACCGAGGCCACCAAGACCGATCACGCCGACTCGGCTGCCTGCACGAACGCCCCATGTCTGGAGGGGGGAGTAGGTGGTGATCCCTGCACAGAGCAGCGGAGCTACCCGTGCAAGGTCTAAATTGTTGGGAACCGCCAGCACAAATTGCTCGCGTACCACGATCTGCTTGGCATAGCCCCCATAGGTGACTTCACCCGTGTGACGATCAAGACCATTATAGGTACCGACAAAGCCTTCACGGCAAAATTGCTCATCGCCAACAGCACATTGATCGCACTGCTGACAGGAGTCCACCATGCAACCGACCGCGAC
>CAYJTU010000066.1:0-17602 GCA_964373105.1 uncultured Moraxellaceae bacterium
GCATATGGCGGATATGACGGCAGAGGGGTTGGGGGTGTTTTTGGAGGAGTTAGGGGCGCATATGGCGGATTTTATTTAAAGCGATGTCACTATCCGTAAGTTCGTGTTGGATGGGTTAAAATCCATCCCACGTTTATTGCTCCTCTAAAAGCGTATCAAAAAACTCAATAGCATACTCATGACCTTGCTCCTTCGAAGCTTGAAGAAACGTCAAACCTAAATCCTGATCTTGAATGGCACCGTCCGTTCCTTCATATAGCATTATTCCATAAAGCCATTGGGCGTGCGCATAACCAAGTTCGGCGGCTTGCTTCCAGCAGTTGAGTGCTTTTGCGATATCCAGAGTCACATGATTCCCCGTGTCGTAATACACACCCAGACAGAATATTGCTAAAACAAATCCGCTTTCTGCGGCTTCTGTCAAATCACGAATATGCCGAATCTCAAATTGTTCAGATGATTCACCAGTCACACTAAATAGCGCAGAAATATACAGGGCTAAGGGCTCTTTATTATTGATCAGCGGTTGCAATAGTGCCTTAGCAGTTTTGCTCTCAGATTGCTCATATTGTTCTAGAGCAGTCGTATAAATCTCTGGATAAGCACTTGCTGCGATCAGTTCCGCTAATTCTTCATCATAGCTGCTCATGGATTCTCCAAACAAAAAAGACGGATATCATCAGTCGATGATATCCGTCTTTTAGTGATACAGCCTGATTTTATTTAAAGATCAAACATTCCTCAATGCCCACCACCCCCAGCACCTGCCAAGAACGGCGGTTTGGTCAGCCAGATCACGCCAATCAACACAATGAAGATGATCGAACAGATCCAGAAGATCTCGCTGGTGGCCATCATCGTGCTTTGCTGCACGATCACGTTTTGGATTTGAGCATAGCTGGCACCTTGGGGAATCCCTAAGGCTTGCAACTGAGCGGTATAGTCAAACATCGCTTGGTTGGTCGGATTGACATGTTCAGCCAATTGGATCTGATGGGTCTTGGAGCGATGATCCAAAATCATCACCACCAGCGCCGTGCCAAAGCTACCCGACAAGGTGCGGAAAAAGTTGGACAGTCCTGAAGCCGCAGCCATGTCTTGTTGAGCGATGCCCGACAAAATGATGGTATTGATCGGTACGAAGAAGAAGGCCACAGCCACACCTTGCAGCAAGCGCGGTGGGATTAGTTCGCTAATCGAGGTGTCGGTATTAAACGTCGAAAACCAAAATGCCGTCAGCCCGAAGATGAAAAACGACACGCTGGACAGTAGCCGTAAATCGATACGCGGCATCAGTACCTTGGCGACAATCGGCGAGCAGAGGATAGCAAAGATGCCGACCGGTGCCGTCGCGATCCCCGCCCAACTGGCGGTGTAGTTCATCACCGTCTGTAGCCAGAGCGGGAACAATACGGTCAGAGCAAAGAACATCATAAAGCCGAGTGACAAGGCAATCACGCCATAGCGAAAGTTGCGCTGCTTGAGCAGATTTAAGTTGACCAGTGGATGCTCTTCCGTCAACTCCCACGCGACAAAGAAGGTCAACGCCACGACTGCGGTCACGCACAAGGCGACGATCGTATTCGAGCTAAACCAGTCCAGATCGTTGCCGTTGTCGAGCATCAATTGCAGACTGCCCACACCCAAGATCAATAGGATACCGCCCACCACGTCAATCGGCAGTTTTTCAGTCGGGGTGTCTTTTTTACGCAGTAGGGTATAGACCACGAATCCTGCGAGTAAGCCCACGGGTAGGTTGATATAAAAGATCCACGGCCAAGACAGATGGTCGGTGATGTAACCACCCAGCAACGGTCCAGCAATCGGCGCACAGACCACGGTCATGACCCAGATGGTCATCGCCGTGCCGCGCTTTTCAGGCGGATAGTTTGAGAGCAAGAGGGTTTGTGAGAGGGGTACCATGGGACCCGACACCAGACCTTGCAGGAAGCGAAAGGCGACCAGTTCAGGCAGACTTTGCGCAAAGCCGCACAGCGCCGAGGCGATGGTAAACAGAATCACCGAGACCACAAAGACTTTGACTTCACCAAAGCGTTTGGCGATCCAGCCTGTGACGGGTACGGCCATCGCCGCAGCCAAGCCATAGGAGGAAATCACCCATGTGCCTTGGTTGGAGCTGACGCCCAAGTTTCCCGCGATGGTTGGTACGGCGACATTGGCAATCGCCGTATCCAACACTTCCATAAAGGTTGCCAGTGCGATCGCGATCGTCAAGATGATCAGCGGCAGACCTGTCATATATTGAGGCGGACGCGGTGCCGCGATGGCGGTACTCATGAGTTGTTGCCTGCTTCATGGGCGATGATCTCGTCCGCTTTGGCGTTGGCATCTTTGAGCTGTTGATCAAAAACTGGCGTGGTCATCGGGATATTGGCTATCGGCAGTGAGGTCAAGACCGAACCATCCCGGTTATGGGTGTCGATATTGACGAGCGTGGACATGCCGATCCGCAGAGGATGTTTGGCGAGATCCTTCGGATCCAGTGCAATCCGCACAGGTACACGCTGTACCACTTTAATCCAGTTGCCTGCCGCATTTTGTGGCTGCAGTAAGGAGAATGCGCCGCCAGTCCCCGCTGCGATCCCCGCGACTTTGCCGTGATAGGTCACGCCGCCGCCGTAGACATCCGCTTTGACGGTGACCGGTTGACCGATGCGTACATTGCGCAGTTGGGTTTCTTTGAGGTTGGCATCGATCCACAGCGCATTGAGTGGTACGATCGCCATCAGGTTGGTGCCTGAGGTGACGCGCTGGCCGATCTGTACGGCACGGCGTGCGACATAACCTTCGATGGGTGATGGAATCACATTGCGCTGTGAGGCCAAGTAAGCTTGCACGAACTGGGCACGCGCTTGCAGCACAGCTGGATGCTGACGTAAGGTCGTGCCTTCTATGGACGCTTGTGAGGATTCCAATTGTTTTTGAGCGACGATCAAGGCGTCTTTCGCAGTGGCAACGGCTGCACGGGCATGCGCAAGGTCCTCACCAGTCAGTGCATCCGTCCCTGCCAGTTGCATCCGACGGTTTAAGTCATCGGTGACTTTGGCAAGATCAGTCTGACGCTGTGACACCACGGCACTCGACTCATCGGATGAGCGGTATTGCTGGCGAGTTTGACGCACGCTTTGCGCAAGGCTGGCCTTGGCATTAGCTAGCCCCACAGAACTGTCAGCACCTTCAAGGGTAACCAGCATCTGACCGGCTTTGACCGATTGAGTATCATCGGCACCGAGATTGACGACCGTACCGCTGACTTGGGTATTGATATAAACCAGATTGCCATTCACATAGGCATCATCGGTTTCCTCGCGGAACTGCACGATCAGGAAGTAATACAGGGCATACAAGACCGCAATGGTGATAAACACGGCAGCAATGATCAGCAGCGTCGGTTTACGCTTCGCATTGGCGGGTGCCGTGGGCGTCGTAGGGGTTGCAGCCGCCTCAGGGGTGGTGTTCTGTTCAGTCATGGTGTTCTCCAGAATTTTTGCAGGCTGCTGATTAGTTGTGAGCGCTTGGGTCTGTACCGACTTTTGCATCGGCTTGGGCTGTTTGTTTACTGTCAGTATTTTTGCTGTCAGGTGGCACATGCACGCCGCCGCCGAGTGCTTTAATCAGATCGATATGGGCTTGCAGCGCACGTCCCTGACGGGCGATTTCCTGATCTTGGAGGTTGGCTTTGCTGATTTGGATGCCCATCAGATTGCGACCATCCTGTAAGCCAGCTTTGATCAAGCGCTGGGTATTCGACAGTTCATGTGCGCGAGCTTGCACTTGATGCAGCAAGGGCTCGGCTTCATGATCAGCGCCTTGCACATGCAGCGCGGCATCGTTGATTTCGTTGACCGCGTTTTGGATGGTCTGGTCATACTGCGCGATGGCCAGTGCCACTTCGGCACGATTGCTGTTTAAGTTGGCGCGCAAGCGACCCGAATCAAACAGCGGCAGACTGATCGCAGGACCGACACCTGCTTGCAGGGGAGTCAGGGCGAGCAGATTGCCAAATTGATAGTTCGAGATGCCTGCATTGGCCGACAGGTTGATATCGGGATAGAAGGCAGCACGTGCGGACTCGACATCACTCAGCGACGCTTTGACGCGCGCGCGCGCCGCGACGATATCGCTACGACGAGCAATGAGTTCGAGTGGCAGATTAGCAGGCAGCTCGCCATTGATGGTCGGCAGGGGCTGTGCTTTTAAGCTTGGGAAATTCTGACTGCCGCCCACCAGAGATTTAAGCTGCGACAGGGTCTCATCGCGCTGCGACTGCAATTGCACCAAGGTCTGCTGCGGCAGAGCGGCGTTGGCACGGAGTGGCGCGACGTTATTACCCGATGACAGACCCGCTTTCTGGCGTTTTAATTCGATATCAAGTAGATGCTGCTGGTAGCCAGCGATCTGGGTTTGCACCGCGATACGCTGGTTGAGCACTTGCCACTGCAAGTAGGTACTGGCGACACTTGCCGAGAGTGATGCTGCAGCACCTGCGGCCTCAGCACGGCTGGCGGACTCACGACCAAGTGCGGCCTCAAGGGCTTTACGATTCTTGCCCCAGAAGTCGAAATCATAGGTCAGTTTTAAAGATGCCAAGGCATTGCCCGCAGTCAGGTTTTCCTGGATTGGGGGCAGGCCGACATTGTCTTTATTGATGCGTGTGTAGTACTGGTTGGCTTTGGCGGATGCATCCGCAGTGATGTTCATGCCACGATTGGCTGATGCCCCTTCACTTGCCGCCATGGCTTGTAGGACACGTGCTTGGGCCACCGCTATACTCGGTGAACCCGTGAGGGCTTGATCAATCAGTTGGTTCAACTGTGGATCTTTTAAGTCCTGCCACCATGTCGCAGCAGGCCACTGGCCAGTTTTACTCTGGACAAAGTCGCTGGCGTAAGCGCTCTGCAGGCGCGGCGCAGGGTCTGCGTCGGGGAGTGACGCGCAGCCTGCCATGAAGATCGCGAGGGTCAGGGGTGCCCAGGTGATGACGGGCTTTAATCGGGCGTTTCTTGATTTTTGGGATGTATCGTTCATAACGTGACGACCTTTGCAAAATAAACGCGTGATGCAATCAACGCGTTTTTTTTTCGTTTAGAAACTTTGAACTGCCATTTAAAAAAGGCGGCTTTTATGACCCTGTAATACGCGACTCTAAGGAGTGGAGGAGTTTGAGCAACAGCTTTTCAAACATCGCAAGTTCCTCATCATCAAACACGCCATAAATGGCATTGCCTTGTGCTCTCGCGTGCGGCACCACTTGCTTAAGCAGCGCGTGACCCTCATCGGTGAGGGACAAGTCCACACGGCGACGATCTTGCTCATTGGGGACTCGGCGCAATAGTCCTCGCTCCACCAACTCATCGCTGATGCGCGTCATATTGGCGCGGGTTTCGCCGATACAGACGGTGAGGTCAGAGGGGTTGGCAATCTGATCGGGGGCACTATTGATCAAATGCATGGTGATATAGCCAATCGAACTGAGATCGAATGCTTGCAGGGTCTTGCCCAAGAATTCATTCAGCAGCCAGCCGTTGTATTTGATCAACAAGTTAATCTGAACCGTGCCTAGCGGGCCGCCCGTCACAAGGTTGTGAGAGCGCTCAATTCGGTCGCGGGTCGTTGCGTAATTAAGGCGTTTAGATTTGTTCATTTTAAAATAGTATCATATGAAACTATATTTGTGAAAACTATTTTGAACGTTTGGTTCAGAATATTGAGTGACTGGTTGGTCAGTTTTATGGAGAGAATGGTGTCTGTAGGTGTGTGTAACACACCTACAGACAGTGCCAGACTCAGGGTGAACGCCTGTGCATCTGCTCGACCAGATGCTATGGCGGATAGCACCCGAGGTTTGTGGCCTTATGGACGAATAATCATATTGGTTGCGGTCGCATGGGCGTAGAGTTTACCGCTCTCATCGCGAATTGACCCTTCAGAAATCACCAGATTGCGTCCGCTATTGATCACTTTGCCTTCGGCGATCATGGGCTGATTAAAGGGGATGGGGCGGCACATTTTGATATTCAGATCGATCGTGCCATAGCCTTCGCCTGCAGCGAGTACGGTATGGCTTGCACAGCCAGTCACTGAATCCAGCACGGTTGCAGCAAAACCACCATGCACACCGCCCAATGGGTTGGTATGGGTTTTATTGGCGGTGGCAATAAACACCACGCGACCGTGCTCGATGGTTTGAAGTTCCATCGGGACGGTATCTGCAATGGCAGGTTTGGGAAACAATCCTTTGCCAAAGGCGGTCATGATTTCAAGGCCAGTCATTTCTTTAGGATTCATCTTGATGGACTCACTTTAAAAAATTGGATATACAATCATATGGCATAGTTCTAAAAAAGAATCTACTCTAAAAAGAGTATGCTCAGTGTGGAGGGTTGTCAATTTATTCAATGACTGGCCAGTTTGACCAAATGGGCAGACCGCGATGAAAGGTTGTGATATGACTTTCATTCTCTTCATAGGAGATCAACATGGACAATCTACAGGCATTTGCACAATCCATCCTCAAGTCGCAGCCTTTTAGTCAATTGCTGGGTGCGGAGCTGGTCCGTTTTGAATCTGGCAAAGCGGAGCTTGCACTCCGTCTCACGGACAATCTCAAACAACAGCATGGCTTTGCCCATGGCGGCGTGGTGAGTTATCTGGCTGATAATGCGCTGACCTTTGCAGGAGGATCTGTGCTGGGGGATGCCGTAACGTCGGAATTTAAGATCAATTACCTCAGACCTGCTATCGGGGAGAGACTCATTGCTCGAGCAGAGAGTCTCCATGCGGGGAAACAGCAGGCGGTCTGTCAGTGCGAGATCTATGCGGTTGATGAGCACGGCGTGGAAAAACTGTGTGCGGTGGCACAAGGGACGATTGTGAAGGTTTAGGGCGTAGTCATCCTCTCCAAAAATGCAAGGGCCTGCTTTGTTGATCCTTCATGCAGCGGACTATGATGGGGCGCAAAGTAGCGTAACCCAGCCCGCAGCATATAACCGACTTTGGGCACCCGATCTTGCCGTGCTGCACGTAAATAATCACGGATGCGGAAGTGGTAAGGTAGCTGTGGATCATGTGTCACAAGATATCGCACACCACCATAGGCAAGCACACCAAATAATGGAAAAACAAAGATCGCAGCAGCAGCCCGCAGCGGGATATTGCCACTTAAGTGCCTAAACATCGCATCCGCCACTTCACGATGCTCGACTTCCTCGGCGCCATGCCACTGATAAAGCCTCAGCATCTCGGGATCAACAGGGGCGTTTTCCAGCGCCTTGGCGTTTAATACCCAGTGACCGAGTACCCCAGTGAGATGCTCTGCCGCTGCAACCATGGCTAAGCGCGTTTTAAGCCACGCCAGTTTGGCGCGAGGGTGTGAGAGCTTGCGCCCCAGTGGATCACGCCCCAGCATGCGATCAAACACCCAGTCGAGCAGGTTCAGATAGGCGGCCAAGTCGATACCCAAAGCTTCGATATGGCGGTTACCGAGAGTATGCCCATTGCTATGGGCACCCTCTTGCTTGATGAAGGCAATAGCCGCGGCATGTAGATTACTGTCCTCTACCCATGGCAAAGCATCACGAAACGTTTGGCAGAACCAGCGCTCAGGTGCGGGGGTGATTGGATTCAGGACATTGAGGATATGCGTCGTCAAGGGATCATCGGTAATCCAGTGCACCGGAGTCTCCTCAAAATCAAAGCGCGGACGACGTGGGGTAATGGTATGCGTTGATCGAATCAGGGTACTCATCGTGAACCTCTGCGCTTTAGTTTTGCGTGACGATGTTAAAGCCCATGCGTGGACCAAAAGCCATGACTGTGCCCATCAATCCACCGAGCGATTTTGGTGAACGCCCACTGCAGATGCGACGGAACTGGACGGCATGCCAACCAATCTGGAGATAGGCATCGACAGGTCGATAACCTATGGTGGGAACCTGTGGTAGGGTGGGGACGGATTCTCCTGCCAATAAACGCTGGGCAATATCCGCATGCACGGCAAAAGGACGAGCTATGCCGATCAGATTAGCTGTACCATCACTGATGATGCGATTCATGATATCGACATGACGTAGGCCGCCAGTCAGCATCAGTGGGATTTTGCTTTCTTTGCGCAGTTGTTCGGCATAGTTTAGGAAATAAGCATCACGCGATTCCTGATCTTTGGCAAAACCCAATTGCGCAGGGGATTCATAGTTCCCACCTGAGATTTCGAGCAGATCGATGCCTTCAGCTTCTAACATCAGTGCGACATCCAGCGACTCGCGTTGACTGAAACCGCCTTTTTGGAAGTCTGCGGAGTTAAGCTTGACGGTAAGTGCCTTGTGTGGACCGATAGCTTTACGTACGGCACGTACGGTTTCTAGCAGAAAACGACGACGATTTTCTGGACTACCACCCCACGCATCCGTACGGGTATTGGACAGTGGCGATAAGAACTGGGAGATCAGGTAACCGTGAGCGGCATGCACTTGCACGCCATCAAAACCTGCTTGTACAGCCAGTGCAGCGGTCGACGCAAAGCGGTTAATCTGTTCAAGGATTTCAGGCTCGGTCAGTGCGCGTGGGACACGGATAATTTTCAATGCGGGTAGATCCAGACCCACTGCCGATGGTGCGACAGGACGCTTGAACAGAGGTAGCACGGCAACGCGGCCAGGATGATTAATTTGCATGATGATTTTGCTGCCATGCGCATGGACGGCGTTGGCCCAGAGCTTAAAGGCAGCCAGAAAACGATCGCTTTCCAGCACCACATTACGCGGCTCGACGAAGGTGCGATGATCAATCATGACATTCCCGGTGATCAGCAGACCTGCACCACCGCGTGCCCATGCGGCATAGAGTTGCTCCAGTTCCTGTGTGGGGGAACCGTGGCGATTTGCGAGTAGCTCACTCATTGCTGACTTGGCGATGCGGTTGGGTATCGTTAGACCACAAGGCAGGGTGAGCTGCTTGCTGAGTGCTGAGACTTTGGCAGTTTGCTTGATTGGCGTATTCATGATCACAGTACTCGCGGGTTAAGTTGACGAAGGAGAAAGAGCGGATTGGTAAGACGTGGAATCTGAATCGGCGGAATTAGACCCGCAGACAGATCGACTCGGTGCAAGCGTGCTTCAACCACACGTCCCAAACCCATCTCGTGTAACGGGTCGTTGGCAGTGCCATTGAAGTGCAGCTTCATCTCGACTTGGCGTACTTCAATTGGATGCTCTTTGGGGGTAAAGCGGATTTCTCGTGGTAGGCTTAGGCCGAGACCTCCGGTGATGTTGCGATGCGGCAGACCGAGGATCGGAGGTGCATCCTTAAGAACAGGTCCTAGGGTGGCATCCATCTCGATCAGGGTTTGTCCACGGCGTGAGGCACGTGTCAGGATACGGTCTTCGGTACGGGACCAATTGATCTCCCCCATCTTCTTGGGATAGCCCAGCATCTCACGCCCCATGATCATGGCGCGATCATCATCCAGAATCATCCACGGACAGAAGATACCGTACCCCGAACCGACTTTGACATGCACAAACAAACCTGCCTCATGATAGGCGTCGGTATAGACATTCTCTGGAAAGTAGGCGCAGAACAGATCGGCACGCTGTGGCTTTGCCAGCGTCATGCCTTTGGGCAACCACTTTGCCATCGCCTTTTCATCAACCTCTACGACTGCTGTCAGGTATTGGGCATTGTGATAGAGCTTGCCGCCAAGGTTGGCTAGGCGCAGTGGAGTTCGCAGATCGTCACGCAATTGTTTAAACATTAGGTCAGCCTCGAAAAGACTTGTTTGAGGATCGGCAGTAACAGCGCGCGCGGGGTGTAGCGCCCGCCAAGGGTTTGCGCTTGGGCGAGCAGTCCAGGAATGACGATACGTCGGTTGCAATTCATGCCTTTGATGGCCTCGCGTGCGACACGCTCTGCACTGACCCACACGGCACCACCACCTGCGCCATCAATCTTGGTAATGCCCGCGACTTCGGTGAATCCAGTGCGTGTTGGGCCGGGTGCCAACAAGGTACACGTCACACCAGTGCCATGCAGCTCACTGTGTAGTGCCTCGGCAAAGGAATTGGCAAAAGCTTTACTGGCTGCATAAGTGGCATTGGCTGGCGTGGGTTGATGTCCTGAAGTCGATCCCACAATCAGAATTGCCCCTGATTTGCGCTGAATCATGTGCGGTAGGACGGCGAGAATCAGGTCTTGTACGGCGACGGCATTGAGTTCTAGTTCTTCACGTTCACGATTCGCATCAAGGTCTTGGAGGAGCCCAAAGGTGGCGAAGCCTGCGTTATTGCACAGGATCGAAATCTCTTGATGGGCAAGCGCTTGGCTGAGCACTTTACGTGCTTCACGGTCTGCTAAATCACATGGGCTTAAATCCACAGTCACCTGATGTTTTTGGCGGAGTTCCGCTGCCAGTGCTTCCAGCTTATCGACACGACGTGCCACCAAGATGAGTGAGTGACCCAGTGCTGCCAGTTGGCGGGCAAGCTGTTCGCCGATACCTGAAGAGGCGCCAGTAATCACGGCTCGGGCCTGTGGTGTGGGGATGGGGAGACTCATGATGCATGCTCGAAGTAAGATGAACACTTACAAGTATCGTGTCCATCGTGCTTGAGCGTGAGAGGTGGCTGCGCCATAATGCTATTCATTTTGGGTCACGATCCTCACGCATGAACGATCCCTACGGTCTGTCTAAAGCCAGTATCCCCATCGCCTACGCCCAGCTTTTGCTGGAGATTGTGGTTGAGCGCGGGATCTCGGCTGAGCAGTTTTTGCGTGAAAGTAGACTATCTGCCCAGCACTTTGCTGTGCCTGATGCGGATAGTCGGATCACGCCGCGCCAATGGTCACGTTTGGTGTGGAGTGCCCTTCAGTTGACGGGTGATGAAGGTTTGGGCTGTGAGTATGGTTTACGTTTACGTCCGACGGCGCATGGCAATCTTGGTTTTGCCTTGATGAGTTGCTCAACCATTGGTCAGGCGCTGGAGCTCGGCGCGGCATTTTTTAGCATGCGTTTGCGTGATTATCGGATGGTGCTGCGTACTGAAGAAGAGACTGCGATTATCGAAATCACCGAGACACATCCCGTGATAGGCGCTGCGCCTGCGCAAGCCGTGATTCTGCGACGTTTCTTTCACGAGTGTCTGATGTTGGGGATTGTGCATGGCGGTCGCTATCTGACGGGCAAGGATTTCTCTGGGGTTGAGCTTTGGCTGGATTGGCCTGAACCTGCATCTTATGCGCGCTATCGAGATCGACTGCCGCCGATGCGCTTCAATCAGCTGACCTGCCAAGTGCGTACCGCTGCACTCCATATGCAACTGCCGCTGATGCTGGGTGATCCTATCGCTCATCAGCAGGCATTGGCGCAATGTGAGCAGGAGCGTGTGCGTAATCTGGATGGGATCACCACGCTGATCAGCCGCGTCAAAGCTGAATTGATCCTCACCCCTGAAAAAGGCTACCCCAGTTTAGACGCCGTCGCAGAGAGGTTGCATCTGTCGGGGCGAACCCTCAAGCGTCATCTGCAAGCGCTGGATACCACTTATCTCACCTTGCTTGATGAGACGCGCAGGCAGGAAGCCGAGAAGTTACTGACGACGACCGAGATGGATATCCAAAACATCAGTAGTTTGCTGGGCTATGTGGGCCCTGCGAACTTTACGCGGGCATTTAAGAAGTGGACGGGGATGACCCCGAGTAAGTTTCGGGGTGTAGGGCAGGAATCTCCTATTCTTTAATGCTAATATGCCCTTAAGCCAGATCGACTGAGCTCTCCATCAAGGTTAAGTCTTGGATGAACAATAACAATCCCGCTGCGATGAATCCCCGAAATTTCTCGCTCAACCTGTTGCGCACCTTTGATGTTGCGGCACGCTTAAGCAGTTTTAAATGCGCGGCCGAAGAGCTGTTTATTACGCCATCTGCAGTCAGTCAGCAGATTAAAGAACTGGAAGGTCATCTCGGGATTCAACTGTTTGAGCGCAGCAGTCAGGGGCTGGTACTGAGTGAGGCGGGGCAGTTTTACTGGCAGGGCATCAGTCCAGCACTGTTGTCTTTGACCCGCAGTACTCAGAGTTTACGTCAGAAATATCATCAAGAAGTTCTGCGGGTGAGTCTCATCCCGCCGATAGCCCATCGGGTGATTTTCCCGCAACTGAGCAGTTTTCAAAAGCTGCATCCTGAAATCAAGCTGATGCTGGATACGTCGGAAACCAATATTGATTTACTGCGCTCATCGACTGATCTGGCGATTCGCTTTGATGAGCCACCATGGACCGGCTGTGAGCATCACAAGCTCCTCGATATCGTGATCCAACCCGTGTTTAATCGCGTGACGGATCAAGAGTTTGCCTTGAGTCAGCATCCTGAAAATATCGTCCATGCGCCTTTGATTCATATCACCCACCACCCAGAGTTTTGGTCGCAATATCTGGCGGCATCAAACTTGGGGTTACCGCTATCGCAGGAAGCGCTGCATGTCAGTGATTATCAGGGTGCGATAACTGCCGTGCTCAGTTATGGCGTGGCTATTGTCTTGTATCCTCTAGAGCAATCTTATGTTGAGTCCCATCAACTGGTTGCTCCACCTGCGCTCGCGTTTCCGCATGGTGCGATCTATGCCGTTGCTGCACAGGGCCGACTGCAAGAGCCCAAGATCCAGCGTTTTTTAGCGTGGCTCGAAATACAATTACAATCTTTCTAGTTAAGTTTTTCTAATCTAACTCGCGTTTTTTCTCGTTTGCGCGCGGCTTCGTGACCTTCCTATACTCGGTGCTAGTTTTAGACAGTGATGGCGTTTGATTCACTGTCTCCATTCCCTTTTTTTGTGTGATTGAGTGAACTATGCAAATAAATCAAAAAGAGCGCCAACGACTGAGTCAGTTAAAGCTAATTGATAGCCTCGACAAACCGGCAGGGTTAAAAGGGCTGACGAGTTGGCTTGTGAACAAGGCCGCTTTTTCGGCAATCGGCGTGATTAAGCCTGATTTCAATCATCAACTTCCAGAGAACCCCGTTTTTGATCCTTTTGTAGACTCTAAAGTCTATGGTTGCACCCATTTCGGCATCATGATTCCCGATTTGCCTGCACCGCATCATTTTATGGCGTGTGCGTCGATATTTGGCAGTACGGGAGTGAGGGTCTTTGACATTGATTTTGCATCCCAAGCGGCGGGTCCACGTCAGATGGCGACGATTAGCCATGGTACGGCAGTGACGTCAGGCAATGGCTTTCATGATTATGTACTGAATCGGGATATTGAAACCAAGCCTGATGGCAGCTTGCTCAAATTTGGCAATGACGTCACGATCTCAGGCGTCTACCCGAATTATCGCCTCCAAAGTCAAAGCGATGAATTACACGTTGATCTCAAACTGACAGCAACGGGTCAGATTACTTGGTTTGCCCAAAGTAAAGTTTATAACCATTTGGGTTTAATGACCCGTTATGAAGGGACAATCACAAGCCAAGGTCAAACTCAGCAGGTCGCGGGATTATGTACGTATGAGTATGCGCGCTTCGTTACACCCTACAATCTCGTCAATAAGATTATACCATTTCGCCAGAAAATGCCCTTTGATTTCTTTTCCTATCAGGTCATTGACCTTGATCAGGATACTCAGTTATGTCTCGCCCACTGCCGGATCATGAATTATCCGACACTCACCTCGGCATATATTCGTACCGTCCATGGCGTGTCACGTGGAATTCAGGGCAGTGTGCGTTTTCAAGTATTGAGCGTGGAAGATGAGCCAGTGGTCGATGCTGATGGCATCCATATGCTGCGCCCACAAAAGTTTCGCTGGACGATTCAGGATGATGAGCAAGAGTACAACCTGCTGATCGATGCGACTGTGGATACTTCATGGTTGTATGGATTGGGTCGTGGCTATATTGCGGGCTATGCGTGGAGTGGGATGAAGAATGGCAAGCCGACCACAGGTCGCGGCTATGTTGAATATGTTGACGTGCGTCTTTAAGACAGGAGCAATATCACCATGCTGGGACAATCCTTTCAATTTAAAAATGGCGTGAGCCTTAAAAACCGGATCGTGAAATCCTCGATGAGCGAGGAACTTGCCGAGCGGGTCAATCGTAATCCCACCGCAGAATACATTGAGCTATATCGTCGCTGGTCATCAAGCGGGGCAGGACTTTTGCTCAGTGGCAACATGATGGTGGATCGCCGCTATACGGCTGAGCCGCGTAATGTAGTGATTGATGAGGAGAGCGATGCCGCACTCTTCAAGACCTTGGCTCAAGTTGCGCAGCAGCAGGGTGCCCAGTTCTGGATACAGCTTAACCACCCGGGTCGTCAGATTGCCAAGGTCTTTGCATGGCAACCTCTGGCACCTTCAGAAATCCCGATGAAGAAGGGCTTGCGCTGGGTTTATAACAAACCTAAAGCCATGTCCGAAACACAGATTCAGGAAGTCATCACAAAGTTCGCCACCAGCGCGCTTTTGGCGAAAGAGTGGGGCTTTAGTGGCGTGCAGATCCATGCGGCGCATGGCTACCTGATCAATCAATTTTTGTCACCTGCAGAGAACATCCGTACCGATCAATGGGGCGGGTCGCTTGAGAATCGTGCGCGTTTTCTATTAGCTGTCTATGCAGCCGTGCGTGCAGTCGTGGGTGCTGATTTCCCCGTTGCGGTGAAGCTAAACTCAGCAGACTATATGCATGGCGGGTTTAGTGAAGAGGACTCCATGCAGGTGGTGAAGTTGCTGGCGGATGCAGGTGTGGATTTGATTGAAATTTCGGGGGGCACTTATGAGAGCCCTGCCATGGTTGAGTCGAATGTCGCGCTATCCACCCAGAAGCGCGAAGCGTACTTTCTTCAGTATGCCGAACAAGTCAGAACGTTGGTCGATACGCCGCTGTTGGTTACTGGTGGATTTCGTTCGACACAAGGCATGCAGGATGCATTGGCTTCAAAGGCTACAGATCTGATCGGACTGGCCCGTCCTTTTGCGATTGACCCTGAGTTTGGGCATAAGCTGCTGACTCGCGCTGACTATAAGATCACGTTGCCGAGAAGAAGTACGGGCAGCAAGACGATTGACCATTTGATGTTGCTTAACATCTCTTGGTATGAGCAACAACTGGCACTACTGGGTGCACAGCAAAATGCAGCGCCTAATCTGCACCCGTGGATCAGTGTCTATCGCTCGCTCAAAAGCATGGGGATCAGTGCGGTGTTGAAAGGCAGACGTTGAGGTCTTTAGAGAGGGGCATTGACTTTTAATCTCCCCTGCAGTCATTGCAGGGGAGATTAAGGGCGCGCTTTTCGAGGAAGGAGAGCGCGTACGAGTGAGGCATTCTTGTAAGGGCATTTACAGGAAGATATTGTGTTTCAATAGTTTTTAGGCTTTGATAGTGTGATCAAGCATTCGATGATTACTGTCAAACCCCATGAATAAATACTGCTTCCTTGGCCTCAGCCGCGCTATAAAAATTGCGATACTTGCGAGCAGTCTATGCACAGCAAGCGTATTCGCGGACAGTCCAGCACCTAAACCAGCGCCCAGCCCTTGCCCGCCTGACTGGGAAGCAGAAATCTGCCAACTCAAGGATGTGGTCGAAGCCATCAAAAAAGACTCCTACACGCCCATCGATATCCATGAGTTTCTCAACCAAGGCATTAAGCGCACGGTCGATACGCTGACCCATGGGCAATTCATGGACAAAACCGAATTTGCCGATATGTGGAAAACATGGCGCGCTGAAGGCTACGTCGGGATTGGGGTCGTCGTTGGGCAAGAAGGTGATGGCTTAAGGGTCTATCAAGTCGTCGATAACAGCCCCGCCGAAAAAGCCAATATCCATCCCAATGACTTGATCATTGAAGCGGATGGCGAGAATTTTAGAGGCAAAACCTTTAAAGAAATGACCGAACGCATCGCAGGTCTGCCCAATACCGTGGTCAAGGTCACGGTGCAACGCATGCCGAAAATGCAAAAAACCTACTTCAATATCACCCGCGCCAAGATCAATAGCGAAACCGTCTATCATCGCATCGTTGCAGCCGACTATGGCTGGGTGCGGATCTCATCTTTTGATGAGAATGTCGTGGCAAAAACGGTCGATGCCCTACAAGACTTGGTCAAAACCAATCCCAAACTCAAAGGACTGGTTTTAGACCTACGCAACAATGGCGGGGGTTCTTTGTCGGGTGCAGTGGGTGTGGTCTCGATCTTTGTCAAAGACAAACAAAAAGCGGTGCTGACCAAAGGCAACAGCACAGAATCCAACCGCTATCTGTACACCACCTTTGATGATTATAAAACCGCAGCCAATACCAAAGATGGGGTAGCGAAAGATCCGCTAGCTGGCTTGCCTGATATTTTTAAAACCATTCCTCTGGTCGTCCTCGTACATCAAAATACGGTATCCGCGCCTGAACTGGTCAGCGGCGCACTACAAGACCTTAAACGCGCAACGATTATCGGCAAAACCACTTTTGGTAAAGGATCGATACAAGCCGTATCGCCACGGATCGACGGCACAGGACTGCGTCTCACCACTGCCAACTACTTCACGCCATCGGGCTGCCCAGTCAACGGTTATGGCATTACCCCCGACTATATCGTCAGTGAGCGCAAAAATGGTGATCCTGATGATGCGCTCAATTTTCACGAAGTCGACATTGCTCATCCTAAATATGAAGGCATTGATCCTAAGAGTCCTTTGGAACAGATCCGTAAACAACGCGTCACGCAGCGCAGCGACCTTTTGACGATCATGAATCAGCGCAAACAAGACATGCCGCCGCCGGTATTGGCCAAAACCTATGCCACAGCGACGGATTATATGTTTACGCAAGCGCTGCGCTACTTGCAAAACAAGGAGATTCTTGAGCAACAAGGCAAAGTCAGTCCCTACAATGTCCATACCTTATGCGGCAGCTTGTAGGGCGATTATCGGGAGTCGAGTTTAATCCCCCTCAACCAGCATGCGCAGCCTCTCCAGTGCTTCATCCCATTGCCGTGAGATGATCTCCAGTTGACGCCGAGCCTCCTCAAGCTGACTTGGCTCAAACTGCCACATACGCTCACGTCCGACTTTGACATCGCGCACCAGCCCTGCATCGGCAAGGACTGTGAGGTGTTTGGTTACGGCTTGACGGGTGATCTCGGTGCCGATGGTCAGTTGGGTGATAGACATCGCCCCGCCTGCACAGAGTATCGCGATCAAGCGCAGCCGCGTCTCATCCCCCAGCGCCGCAAACAGCGGCGCGAAGGTCGGCAGAGCAGCATTGCTTGATGATGTTCGATTAGAGTTTAGCAATATAAGCCTCGATGTTTTTGATTTGATGATCCCAGCCGCCGTTATTCTTGCTGAACGCAAGAGCGCGTCGTGATGGGAATAAGGCGTCAAAGCCTGATTCGACGACACGCAATAAGGTGCCACCGTCCACTTCTTTTAACTCAAACTCGACCAGTGTCATCGGCTCTGTCGTGTAGTCGATGGACTGGTCTCCGGCATAGGGATGCCAGCGAAACGAGAAGAGATGTTCAGGTTCGATGCGCTCAATCAAGGCTTCCCACACATAGCCGCCGTCACAACCACAGGTTGATTGTGCAT
>CAYJTU010000067.1:0-17421 GCA_964373105.1 uncultured Moraxellaceae bacterium
GTGTTTCATCAGACTCCGATCGACAGAATACGGACTTGCAACGTGATGCACTTCGTGTTGCTGGTGTTGATGTGCGCCATGTATATGAGGATCGAGCATCTGGTGCCAAAGATGATCGTTCAGGTTTGGCTCAGGCTTTAGAGTTTGTTCGCCCAGGTGATGTGCTTGTGGTTTGGAAATTGGATCGACTTGGTCGCTCATTGTCACATCTGTTGACTATTGTAAATCTGCTAAAAAACAAACAGGTGGCATTCCGATCATTAACCGAAGGCATGGATACGACCACGGCATCAGGCGAGCTATTGTTCAATGTGTTTGGAGCACTCGCTCAGTACGAGCGTGCCTTGATCCAAGAGCGGGTCATTGCAGGGTTGGCTGCCGCCAAACGGCGTGGACGGATTGGTGGACGCCCCCACGCCATCGTCGGTGAAAAGTTAGACGCTATCATTGCTGCACTCAATGGTGGCATGTCAAAAGCTGCTGTGTGCCGCAATTTTAGCATCAAGCGCACCACTTTGATCGATACTCTAGCAAGAGTCGGATGGACTGGATCAAAAGAAGCCTCACCATCATGACAACGAAAAGTGAGCGCTTGACCATCTTGTCGGATGCTGAACAGGAGGCCTTGTACGGACAACCTGACTTTGACGATGCGCAGCGGCTGGATTTTCTCTCACTGACCGAAGCAGAGCTAGCACTTGTTGGTAGCCGATCAGGCCTTCATATTCAAGTCTATTACGTCTTGCAAATCGGCTATTTCAAGGCCAAGCATGCCTTCTTCCATTTTGACTGGAGCGATGTCGAAGATGATTGTATCTTCGTGCTGAACCATTATTTCCATGGCGAAGTATTCGAGCGTAAGTCGATTACTAAGCATGAGCATTATACCCAGCGCAAACAGATCGTCGGGCTGTTCGGTTATCGCCAGTGGGCTGCCGAGTTTCTGCCTCAGCTTGTCCAACAGGCCGAACAGACAGTAAGACGCGATGTGATGCCAGGATTTATCGCCGCTGAGTTAATCGTCTGGCTTCACGACCATAAGATCGTTCGCCCTGGGTATACCACCCTGCAAGAACTGGTCAGCGAAACGCTGTCTGCTGAACGTCGGCGGCTGAGCGGATTGCTTGCTGAAGTGCTGGACGACGCGACAAAGGCTCTTTTAGCCCAACTTTTGGTGCGTGATGACACCCTGTCCCAAATGGCAGCACTCAAACAGGATGCCAAGGACTTTGGTTGGCGGCAGATGATGCGCGAGCGCGAGAAACGTGCGTTGCTGGAATCACTGTACCGAATTGCTAAGACTCTATTACCAAAGCTGGGCATTTCGCAGCAGAATCTCATGTATTACGCGAGTTTAGTGAACTTCTATACTATCTACGACATGCGTAACCTCAAGGCTGATCAGACTCATCTTTACTTGTTGTGCTACATTTGGCAACGCTATCGGCAACTTTCGGACAACTTGGTCGATGCAATGGCCTACCACATGAAGCAATTAGAGGAAGAAAGCAGTGCGAGAGCACAAAAGTCTTTTGTAGCGCAACAGACGTACCGTCAGCAAGAAACTTCGCAGGTTGGTCGCCTGTTGCTACTCTATGTTGATGATAAGGTGGCGGATACTACGCCGTTTGGTAATGTGCGTCAGCACGCTTACAAAATCATGTCGAGGGATGCTCTACAGCTCACGGGGCAACGTATGAGTGTCAAACCATCGAGTAAGTTAGCCTTACACTGGCATGCAGTAGACGATCTAGCAGGGCGCATTCGGCGTCATCTGCGACCACTGTATATTGCGCTTGACTTCGCTTGCACCGAGCCAGATAGTCCGTGGCTTGCAGCGTTGAGCTGGGTCAAGAGCGTATTCGCCAAACAGCAACGATTGTCCCAGCGATCATTAGCCGAGTGTCCAGAAGCTACGCTACCGAAACGGCTGAGACCCTACTTGCTGACTTTCGATGCAGCAGGCAAGCCCACTGGCTTGCACGCTGATCGCTATGAGTTCTGGCTATATCGACAGATCAGAAAGCGCTTTAAATCGGGCGAAATTTATCTTGATGATAGCATCCAACACCGCCACTTCTCTGATGAGTTGGTTTCTGTATACGAAAAGAGTAACTTGCTCTCCCAGATGGATATTCCATTCCTGCGCCAACCGATCAAGGTACAGCTCAATACGTTGACAACTGAACTGCGTTCGCAATGGCTGGCATTCAACCGTGAACTGAAGCAGGGCAAGCTGATACATCTAGACTTCAATAAGGACACGCAAACGCTGATTTGGCACAAGCCAAAGGGTGATAATCAGAAGGTACGAGAACAACCATTCTACGAAAAACTGTCGTACTGTGATGTCGCCGATGTATTCCGCTTCGTCAATAGCCAGTGCCAGTTCCTGTCAGCATTAGCGCCTTTGCAGCCGCGCTATGCAAAAAAGGTAGCCGACGCCGACAGCTTAATGGCCGTCATCATCGCGCAGGCGATGAACCACGGTAATCAGGTTATGGCTCGTACCAGCGATATTCCCTACCATGTGTTGGAAGCGACATATCAACAGTACCTGCGCCAAGCATCGCTGCATGCAGCCAACGATTGCATTAGTAATGCCATCGCAAAGCTACCAATTTTTCCTCACTACTCATTTGACCTTGATGCGCTATATGGTGCAGTCGATGGTCAAAAGTTTGGCGTTGAGCGACCCACTGTGAAGGCTCGCTACTCGCGGAAATACTTCGGACGCGGTAAAGGCGTTGTTGCTTATACCTTGCTGTGCAACCATGTGCCACTTAACGGTTACCTAATCGGTGCACATGATTACGAAGGGCATCATATTTTTGACATCTGGTACCGCAATACTTCAAACGTTGTCCCTAACGCAATTACAGGCGACATGCACAGTGTCAATAAAGCTAACTTCGCTATCCTACATTGGTTCGGTCTGCGCTTTGAGCCGCGTTTCACGGATCTCAAGGATCAACTCTCTGAGATATACTGTGCCGATGATCCATCGCAATACGAAAAGTGCCTGATCAAACCAGTTGGCCAAATTGATAAGCAACTCATCATGAGTGAAAAGTCGAATATCGACCAGATCGTAGCCACATTGGGTCTCAAAGAAATGACTCAAGGCACATTAATTCGTAAGCTGTGCACCTACACGTCACCTAATCCAACACGTCGCGCAATCTTTGAATTTGATAAGATGATTCGCAGTATCTACACGCTGCGCTACTTGCGTGATCCACAACTAGAACGAAATGTACATCGCTCGCAGAACCGTATTGAGTCCTACCACCAGTTACGCTCGACTATTGCACAGGTCGGTGGAAAGAAAGAATTGACTGGTCGCACCGATATTGAAATTGAGATCAGTAACCAGTGTGCACGGCTAATTGCCAATACCATCATTTATTACAACTCAGCTATCCTGTCGCACCTGTTGACGAAGTATGAGGCGAGTGGTAATGCCAAGGCTGTGGCACGGATCACTCAGATATCGCCAACGGCTTGGCGACATATTCTGCTAAATGGGCACTATACCTTCCAAAGCAGTGGAAAATTAATAGACCTAGATGCGCTCGTGGCAGACTTAGAAATGGGGTGACGGAAATTTCGGCGGTTCCAGCTTACAACCCCTTCTTGGAGAAAAGACTTGATTTAAATTGGTCGCTTATTGCGTTACTTGTAAAGGGTATCTTGGAGAATAAATTCCAATAATAAAATAAATATAAAATCAAGGAGATACATCTACTTACGCTAATTTTGATTGAGCTAAATTTACAATATAGGAAGAAAACCTATGTCAAAACGTCATCATGTACTTGAGAAAGTGACATTGGTTATTGCGCTGCTGCAACAGATGCGGATACGAATTCAACTTGCAGGTCAAAATTGGTTAAATAAAGCACTGAAATGCCTTGGACCAGCAAAAAAAGTAAGCAGGAATTTCTTTAAGAAACTAATGCATATAATAATGCTGCAAAAAATGTTTCAATTCCAATTTTTGACTCGTACGAGTGAAGCTGTACAGGCGTACTTACAGCTTAATGCATTGCGCTGGTGTCTTAAAAATTCTGGGTTCTTTGCAGAAAAGAACTTAAAAATGCGGTTAGCATTAGCGCGAGATCCAGCACTAATTGAAGATTTTCAACATATTCTTGCTGAAGATAAAAATATTTCAGTCCGAGAGGCCCTGGCAGATAATTATAATTTAAGTGATGCTGTAATGATTCTTCTTGCCCAAGATCAGGAATCTGTACGAATCAAACTGGCAGGTACGACTCATGACACGGATATCCAGCTCAAATTGGCGGACGATCCTTCAAAATCGGTACGCATGGCTCTAGCAGAACAACGCTCCCTCGAACCCGTAGTCCAATACAAACTTGCCCATGATACGAGCCGTTATATTCGTGAAGCTCTTATCAAAAACCGCTTCTTAACTGAATCAGTTCAGATGATCTTTGCTAGAGATGAAAGAATTTCTATCAGAAAATTAATTGCACGGTTTGATGAGATTTGTGAGCGTGCGCAAATATTACTATCTAAAGATTCGAGTATATCCGTCCGTTGCTCCTTAGCGACTAACAGCCAAGTTTATAGTGATATAGCTCGTCGTAATTTAGCGAACGATACATTCGAAGTGATTCGTATAGCCTTGGCAAGCAGTTCGGGAGTTGGGCATTACGCACAAAATACTGATATCCAGTTTTATCTTGCTGATGATTATAGTGAAACCGTACGTAGTACTTTGGCCGAAAATGATTCCATACATCAAGATGTGATGCTAAAACTCGCACACGACTCCAGCTGCCTGGTACGTTCAGCCTTAGCACAAAACAATGAGATTGGTAACGCAGTTGTTGAAAGACTTAAAAGATACAAAGAATTGTCCGACTAATCTAACTACTTATTATGAATGTAAAATGATCAGATAGAAATTTCTCTAAAGCTCCTTTTTTACTAAAAGTAATCTGTGGATGTGTCGAACGCCAAAGCCACTAAATCTAACGTAAACTTGTAGTTGTTGTTACAATGAAACTTATGATCTACTCTGTCGTTCATTGCTAAAAAGAGGGTGCTTGGTGTCCTTTCAGAATTGAATTTTAAAGTAGCAGTTCAAAAAAAAATTAATGCCACGAATGGCACAGCAAATTCAGGAGAAGGTGATGACAAGTGACAATACCAATAAGTTCTATCAGCTCGAAAGTTCACTAATTGACATCGCAGTCGAGAGTTGGCGCTTTTCGAGAGTCTTTGCTCGTGTGGTTAACAAACTTGATGCAGGTGAAGCTACTCGTTATGTCAATCAGCTACGGTACTTTCAGAAGAAGCTTGAAGAAAGCCTAGATGCAAGTGGTCTTAAACTTGTCAATGTCGAGGGTCAACCCTTTGATCCGGGCATTGCAGCATCAGCACTAAACTTAGGGGATTTTGAGCCTGATGATATTCTATTGGTAGACCAAATGGTTGAACCAATCATCATGGGTTCAGAAGGATTAAAAAAACAAGGAACAGTAATGCTTCGGAAGGTGCAAATATGAAATACGTTGGAATTGATCTTGGTACTACAAATAGTGCAATTTGCTCCTATGACGGAGAATCGGTCTGCTTATATAAGAGTCCTGACCAAAATGATGTTACTCCATCGGCTATTTTTATAGATAAAAGGGGCAACAAGTACCTAGGCAAACGTGCATATGACAGTGCAGCTAAGAATCCTAATAATGCCGCGACAAAATTCAAGAGAATGATGGGTACAAGTACCCCTGTTAACCTTAGTGCTGTCAACATAACGATGACCCCAGAGGAGTGCTCTGCTGAAATTATCAAGCTTTGCTTTGGATATCTTCCTGAAGAAATCAGAAATAGTAGTGATATTGGAACAGTAATTACAGTTCCAGCTGCATTTAATCAAATGCAGAAAGATGCAACATTGGCGGCAGCTGAAATGGCAGGATTAGGCAAAGTTGCTTTAATGCAAGAGCCAGTTGCTGCTGTTATGAGTGTGATGAAGCAGAGAAAAGGTGACGGCATTTTCCTTGTCTATGATCTTGGTGGTGGTACTTTAGATATTGCGATTGCTGAAAGCATTAGTGGACGTGTCAGCCTTCTCGCACATGGTGGCGTAGCGATGTGTGGTGGTACGGACTTTGATCGTTCAATCCTAGACAATGTTGTTAAACAATGGCTGTTTGCCAACTTTGATCTACCCGATGATATTAGTACAAATTCGAAGTATAAATCCCTTCTCAGAATGTGCTTATGGGCGGCAGAAAAAGCAAAAATCGAGCTCTCTGCTAAAGAAGAGTCCGTAATTAGTCTGACTGAATCTGATCTAGGAATTAGTGATGAGTCTGGTGTAGAGCTATACGTCGACATTCCATTCTCTAGAAAGCTTCTTGATGAACTCATCTCAGAGAAAGTAAATGAAGCCATTCAATCTGCTAGGGAAACTCTCGATAAAGCAGGCTTGAGCTCTCATGATGTGGAGCGTATTGTGTTTGTGGGGGGGCCAACGCATTACAAACCCCTACGAGACAAAGTGTCATTTGAACTTGGTATTGCTGCATCAACTGAAGTTAACCCAATGACCGCAGTCGCTGAAGGTGCTGCCGTTTTTGCTGAGTCAATTGACTGGGCAACGGAAACCCGTGGTCGTAAGAGTTCGCGAGGCGCGATTGCTGCAGGTGGTAAGCTTGAACTAACATTTAACTATATCTCCAGAACTCCTGATTCGAAAGCAAAAATTGTTGCTAAATTAGGAGGACAAGCCATATCTGGAATGGAGTTTCAAGTCGACAGTCTCGATACTGGGTGGTCATCAGGTCGTGTAGTACTTAAAGATGGCATTACTGTTGAATTGAATTTAGCTAAACCAGGTGAAAATACTTTTAAAGTATTCGTTTTTGATGCCAATGGTGGGCCTATTGCTTTGGGTCAGGACAAGATTGTGATATCGCGGACAGCTGCAAGCATTGACGCAATTCCAGCATCCCATTCTATATGCGTCGAAGTTTTAGATAAAATTGGTGGACGACTTGTGCTTGATCACCTAGTGCGTGAAGGTGATCAACTACCGAAAAAAGGCAAGAAAATATATAAAGCTGAAGAGTCAATGAAAGCTGGAAGTACTGGTTCAATTAGATTTAAGCTTTGGGAGGGAGATATTGCAGACCCTATCACCGATAACAGATTTATCGGCATGTTCGGAGTTAATGGTTCAGACTTTGATGATGGGGTAATCGCAGCTGGTGCGGAAATAGTCTGTGAGTATGAAGTTCTCGACTCTGGGAACATCGTAATGGAAATTTCGGTTCCATCGATTGGTGCATCTTTCCACAGTGGGCGCAACTTCTACTCTAAACAAGCTGGACAAATAGATTACACAAATGCGTCAAAACTTGTTGAAGAACAAACAGAACATACTTTGCAACGACTTGATGAAATGGCAGATAAAGTAGATGACCCTCGCCTTGATCAAGCAAGAGAAAAGCTCAATCAGGCTGAATCTTTGAAAGCCAACGAGAATGATCCTGAAACTGCAAAGCAAGCTATGGATAACGTACAAGAAGCAAGGCGTCTACTTGCATTAACTCGAAAAGAACATCTAAAGGTGATTCGCCAACTAGAATTAGATAAAGTTATCAATGCTTTTGACACATTAGTTCGTCAACATGCACGTTCAACAGAAGAAAATACATTTGATAATCTTGCAAAAACTGCACAACGCTCAATTGGAAATAACAGCGGTGATTTTGAGTCACATCTTGCAGAACTTCGCAGTAAAAACTTCCTGATTCTTTGGCGTCAGGATTGGTTTGTTATTGATCAATTTAAGTGGTTGGCTGAAGATGCATATCTATTCCAGGATGCTCGTGAACATTCTCAATTGGTTGCCCAAGGCACGGAGATGCTCAAATTAAACAATATCGATGAGCTTCGAAAGGTTGTTTACCTGTTAAATTCAGTCCGCATCGGTTCGGTCAGTGAAGACGAGATGATTGCTGGCGCAAATATCGTTCGGAGTTAAATAATGATTCTTGACACTTGGTTGCCAGTTGGGCACAAATTGCCAGATGGCGAGAAATCGCGTGTTGCCATCTTTGAAGGGTTGGGATGGCAAATTCTTGAAACTCAGGGTGGAGGTCGTGCAATGATTGTGCATGACGAACTGATGCAACGTTGGGTTAAATCGGGACTGCTTGAACTGGGATCATTAACGAGTTTCAATTTTGGCGAACAATGCCTATGGTCAATTTCATGCGGCGCTAGTCAGGTTATTAGTCCTCTTTCTGATGGAAACTCTCCAAATACCAAAAATGAGGCGCTTGCCTTCGCTCAGGCGTTCAAATCGACTAGAGAAATTGATAAAGAGTCCCCACTTCAAGATGCTATATACGTTGAAAAAATAAGCCGCTTATTGCCAACATACAGCATCAGTTCCAAAACTGACGATGACATCTTGTTCGGTTACTGGCTAACTGGTGGCGCAAACGTGTCAGTTAAATCGTTTCGACGTCTGCGCCAAACTCTTAGTTGGCTTGGAGCTGAACACCTTAAGGATGTTGTCGAGGCTGGTGGGTTTGAAGTGACTGAAGAAGTAGTGCCAACTAGTCGAAGTCAGATTCAAGCACCAAAGCAAAATGATACGACTGATGATCAAATTGAAGGCGAAGCTAATGCAATTAATGGTGAGCAACAACTTCAGCCTGCATTTGAATTAGCTGGTCGACAAGAACTTGCAAGCTTCTTCAACGAGCATATCATTGATATTATTCATAACCGAGAGCGCTACAATGCACTTGGTATCGAGTTCCCTTCAGCTGTTGTACTTCATGGCCCGCCAGGATGCGGAAAGACATTTGCGGTAGAACGTTTAGTTGATTTTCTCGGCTGGCCAAGCTTCCAGATCGATGCATCGAGCGTCGCTAGTCCTTACATTCATGAGACCAGTAAGAAAGTCGCCGAAGTTTTCGATAAGGCAATGCAAAATGCCCCTTCGGTGCTAGTAATTGATGAGATGGAAGCATTTTTAGCCGACCGCGAAATGGGATCTGGACATCACAGAGTTGAAGAGGTTGCCGAGTTCCTACGCCGTATTCCAGAAGCGACGAAAAATGAAGTTTTAATCTTGGCAATGACAAATCGCGTAGACATGATTGATTCTGCAATTCTAAGACGAGGTCGTTTTGATCATGTCATCAATGTCGATTATGCCAGCGAAGCAGAAATTCTCTCTTTGCTCGACAAGCTTTTATCAAAGCTACCTAAGAGTGATAATATTAACACTGCTCCATTTGCCAAAGAGCTCAAGGGAAGACCACTGTCGGACGTTGCTTTCGTTGTGCGTGAGGGAGCAAGACTTGCCGCACGATCTGGTAAAGACTGCATCGATCAGGATAGCCTACTTGCAGCTCTGCATTCTGCTCCTTCACGGGTAAAGGAAGTAGAATCGCCGCGCCGTATTGGGTTTATTTAAGGAGTAATTTCAAATTGTCATCCGAAGATCAAAAAAATAATGATAAAGAGAGTGGATTTTCTGGTCTGTCATCCATGGTATCAGATGTGGATGCTACTATTGCAGCAACGAAACATACTCCACCCACATTACCAACATCCCAAAGCTCCAATAACTACGTCAATGCGGAGAGTCAATCAAGCGTAACGGAAGTTAAATCCAAACTTTATCAACAAACACCGCCAAAGTTGTCGAGTTATTCTGCGGTAGAGAAATGGATGATTGGAATCTTTGGAATCTTTGGATTGATTATCTTTCTTGCGTGGGTTACCTCACTAATGGATAACAGAGTTACAGATTTGGCTACTTACGGTAGCTCCCAATCTGAAAGCACCACCCCAGCGTCCACTTTATCGCAGGATGGAACTTCTAATCGGCCTTTTGAGGAAGAACCACCAATTGGTACTAATCTTGTCCTGACTAGAAATCAGATTAATTACTGTTTGGCTGAATATATACGGCTTGAAGCATATAAGGTAACTGCAACTAACAACAATGAATCAGATTTTACTAGTTTCAATTCAACCGTAGCAGACTACAACAATCGTTGTGGCGAGTACCGTTATAGTCAAAATGACCTTTCTAGTGCAACTTATGCTATTGAACAGTATCGTAGTGTTATTGAGGCTGAGGGTCGGAGTCGATTTACGGTTGCTTCTCGACAAGTTTCACAGCCTTCACCTCCTCAGTTTGTAGATTCACAATATGACTCTAATCTAAACAGTAATGAGAATGTTGGATCACCACAACAACATGATTCGATGGATCAAGAAGTTGTAAATAATAAGCCTGATTTATCTAATCTTAACACTTCAGAACGACAGTCAATTGAGGCAGCGTGTTCATCAGATAAGTATATGAATGGCCCTGCAGCTTATAATACATGCCTTTCTAGACAACTTAATTTGCTAAATCAGCAAGGTTCACGACCAGATTTATCTAACCTCAACACATCAGAACGTCAGTCAATTGAGGCAGCGTGTTCATCAGCTAAGTATATGAACGGCCCAGCAGCTTACAATACATGCCTTTCGAATCAACTTAGTACGCTAAATCAGCAAGGTTCACGACCAGATTTATCTAACCTCAACACATCAGAACGTCAGTCAATTGAGTCAGCATGTTCAACAGATAAGTATATGAACGGCCCAGCAGCTTACAATACTTGTTTAACCCGTCAGCTTTCGCTCATGCCGAACTAGTTTTGAAGAGTATATTTTTTTAAATTCTTTTGTCCTTGACGTCAAATGTAATATGGGGCTTATTTGATTATAAATATACCTGCCCAAGTAAAAGAACAGAAGGAAATGTAGCGAATGAAACCTACAACATTGCATCGAAATGCTTTCTATATATTGGGAGCTACAATTAGGGATGATCGTCGGAAAATTGTGGAACTTGCAGAGGAAAAATCCTTAGAGCTTGATCATGAAGTTTGCCAAAAAGCTCGTTCCGACCTTACTAATCCTAGAACTAGACTAAGCGTTGAAATGGCTTGGTTATCAGGAGTCTCTCCAAAAAAATCTAATCAACTGATCAGTCAAGTAATACAAGATCCGATGTCTATACGCTTGGAGTCTGGTATACCGTTACTTGCGCACGCCAACCTAATGGCTGTAGCTTTTGAGTCGGTTAATGATAAGAACGATCCGCATGAAATTACAGATTTCATTTTGGAATTGGCTTATTGCACCGAACGTTTATCTACAGACAATATCATGCGCGACATCAATGAGGATCGTACTGTTTCTGGGTTTCCTGAGATTCGCGCGATAGATCTGATCGAGTCTGAGCTGGTTGAGCGCAAACGATATTTCAAAACTACAATTAAAGATGCACTAAACCGCCTTCCTCCGTTTACGTTAGTTGAAGTAATGACATTAACTGTTGACTGTGCAATAGCTGGCGATTGCCACGCACCAGAGTTAATAGATGAACTTGTTGATAGTTATGAAATTGAAGCACAAGGCTTCCTTCAAAAGGAAGCAGAAAATATTAAAGTACTTATAGACACAACCCGAAATACTGCTAAAAGAGGAGAAATTGTGACAACTCCCCTGATTGCAAAAATTGAAGATGTTACACGGAATTGGGATAAAGTCGCTCAACCAATACAACTGAGTGCAAAAGCTCGTGGAATTAAACATCATTTAAGTATTGAAGTTGCAGAGTTAATACGAAACTTAGCTATTGATATTGTCAATGAACATAATTTGCTTTCGTTGTCACATCGATTGATGATACTCCTTAAAGAGTTATTTTCTGAGCTGCCTGAGTTAGCTTCGAAGGTTGAAGAGGACACAGAAGCTTTACAAGACATAGTTAATAATCAAAAAGTATTAGATGAACGCAAACGCGCTCACGATAGGGGAATTACTTATAGTGTAGATGTAGGGTTGATATTTAAGGATAAGTTCAGCATTTCGCCAAATGGTGTGCAATGGAAGAATCGAAGTTATTCTCTTGATTCCATTACGAGAATTAGATGGGGTGGTATCAATCACTATTTGAACGGTAGACCAAATGGTTCGGTTTATACCGTAGCATTTGGAGACAACAAATCTGAAACTGTTATTACGTTAAAACAAGAGAATATTTATTCGCCTATCATTGACAAATTATGGCGAGCGATCGGTACTCGTATGCTCATGAATATGTTGGCAGAGTTGAAGTCTGGAAAAGAAATTAGGTTTGGTAATGCTGTTCTTAAAGACGATGGAATTACTCTTCATAAGCGCAACATTTGGACTGCTAACGAGAATATTCATTTTCTTTGGCATCAAATTAATATTTGGAGTGCGGGAGGCAATTTCTATGTCGCGCATAAAGATGACAAGAAAACCTGTGTGGAGCTTTCTTATATTACCAATCCGAACACACATGTGTTAGAAAATGCGATTCGCATGGGTTTCGCAAAACCTGGATTGAGAAAGTTGAGTGAGTTGCTTTAAAAAATTATGAAAAATTCTTATTTATTGATTTTATTTAAGAATGTATCCATCAAATGAGCATGGTCACGCAGTGTATGATCCGCAACTTGAGCATAAATCATGGTTGTTTTTGGATCCTTATGGCCAAGTGAAGCTTGCGTTGATTCTAATGTTGCTCCAGCAAGGAAACGATGAGTACCATGCGTATGTCGTAAACCATGAGCGGTTAGCCGTTCAACTTGTGCACTTAGATGTGGATCCTCACAAATTGAGGCGGCCGTTTTAGTCAGGTTTTCAAAAATTAGACCGATAGCACGTTCTTTAATGGCTTCACGACAATTACGAACATTGCACACCAATGGCTCATTTTCATTGGGCTGAGGTTGTCCCTGCAATCCCATCGACTGCCGATAATGCATTAATTCCTTAAAGAGTAAATCTGAAATGATTGACGTGTGCAGACGACCACCTTTGCTTGGAACAGTCAGTGTCCATTGTTGACGTCCATCAATTCGACGCCGACTAAACCCAGACATTGAACCATGTGCAACCGACGAACGCCTTAAACCCGTGTGATATAACAATGCACTTAGCCAGCGATTTCTCGCTGCATACAGCTTCCTTTCTCTTTGATATGCTTCATTTTCTTGATTTAATAACCAGCGCCAGTAAAAGACCCAAGCATCTGGTTCCAGTGCCTTTTCATGCAATGGCGCAACGGCATAGCCAGGTTTGAATGTAAGAGCAATTGGATTAGTACGGACATAACCGGCGTCTAATAAGAAACGATAAAGCCGTGAAAGTACCGTTCGAGCGTAAGCAATTGATTGTGCCGACAATGACCCCTTTAGCACCTGAGTGATTAATGGCTCTGGATTAGAATCGATAATCCAATGTTGTGGCGGATTGCTGAGCAATGCGAAGTACTCATGCACCAACTCAACTTTCACATCACTCAAAACAACTGCGCCATTGTGATGTAAAAATATTAAGAAGCGACTGGCTTCACGACGATAACTGAGAAAAGTATGTTTCGATCGTCCAGAGCTTGCTGCAAGCCAAGTTTGCACAGCTTCGAGATCATTATTCGCATTGAGCGCTGATGAGTATTCTGTTTTTTGTTGATCCTGCAACTGAGGCAGGAAATTGATGCGACCACTGGAATTGTCAATAATTGCAGGATTCATAGCGCGCTCATTCGATAAAACATCAAATTCTTATGGATGCGTAACTTATCCCTATATTAGCAGGACTTTTCGCCATAAATCAACTACTGCTGATAATATCAATTATCGGTAGTAGTTTGATAAAATCAGTTATTTTGAGCTAAATCTGAAGGATAAATAAGGTAAAGTGTGTATATTCACCTTATGCAATATGCTGCCATTTCGAAAACTAAGTATTAATTAAAATTTAAGGAAATTTAATAATGTTGGACAAAATTAGAGATGTTTTTTCAGGCGGTATCGCTGGAGAGATTGCACAGAAATTCGCAAAAGACCCAACATCTGTTCTTCCAGATCTAATTAAAGAAGCGGAAGCAAAAATTCATGCATTTGAAAATACAACCGTCAGAATTGCACTCGCTGGGCCAGCAGGACGCGGGAAATCCTCGCTGATTAATGCTATTGCAGGTGATCCTGATTTAGCACCTGTCGGAGAAACCGAAACGACATCTGAACGAAAATTGTACCCAACCAAACATGGACTAATTTTGGAGGACATGCCTGGTTGCGGAACAGCAGCTTGGCCATCTCAGACATATGCTGAGAAAGTTGAGTTAAAAGAATGTGATGCTATTGTTCTTGTAATGGGTGAGCGGGTCACTGAAGATGACATCATGCTTTTCACTGTTGTCCAGCAAAATGAAATTCCTTGTTTCATTGTACGAACAAAAATTGATAATGCTATCCAAGCGGCGTCTCGCAGAGGAGTCAGCGAGGCAGAGGTCATTGGAACAATTACGCAAGATATTAGAAGCCGTCTAAAGCTCACGGATCATAAGGAAGTCTACATGATTTCAAACTGGGATCCTCAGAAATTTGATTTGGCAGATTTAGTAGAAGATATATCAGAGGCTTTAAGCGGAATAAAAAAGTCTAAATTCATCGCGACAAGCGCTGCATATACAAAAGCAGCATTAAAAAAGAAGCGGCCTGTTATCGAAGAAATAGCAAGTTATTATGCCTGGGCTTCCGCTGCAGGTGGGTTAATTCCAATTCCTGGTGTTAGTTTTGCGGCAGATATTGGTATATTGACCAAACTATCACATCATATTCTCAGCTTTTATGGGTTGACTGAGTCACATTTAAAAAGCCTTCACGGAAAGACAACCTTAATGGGCACTGTTCAAGGCGCTGGTAAATTTGCAGCTCAATACGCTACCCAGGCTGGAATTACCCAGGTACTAAAGACTTTTGCGGGAGTGGCCACTGCAGAATCTGTTAAATTAATTGGTGGATGGATACCAATAATTGGGCAGGCGGGAAGCGCCCTTGTAGGTTATAAAATGACTAATTATTTTGCTGCTAATCTAATAGATGGCGCTGAAATACAAGCAGGGAAAATTTTAGATGCCGTTGCGGAAGATCATCTTGGGTGAATTAAGAGTGTTCTTTGAGACTTGGTTCTGACCAACATAATTGAGAATACTTTAAAGGTGATGTCTCTTAAATCATCGCCTTTAAAGTACAGTCTATGTGACCTAACTGAGCAAGTTGGATACTTTTGAATGTAATTATCAAATCAAAAAAGACAGACTAGGCACCACAGAACCGGATAAAGTCACAGACAACTATTTTAAGTGGTGATGATTTGAAAACCAATGATATTAGTCAGCCGTTTTTTGGGTATCTCCCATTTCTTCTTCCATTTCAATAACATATGAATATGGTAAATACTCTTCTTTCAACAAGTTATTTTCAAACCGCGCAGGGTAAGGATCAACAATCTGTGTTTCTCCTTGATGAACTGGTTGACTTAGAAAGCGTTGCCAATCACTTGTTGAAGTCAGTTGTACTGACTTGTCAAAACTCGCTTGTAAGCAGGCGTCCATTTGTGCTTCCACCCTGTGCTTACGCTCAATGAACGACGCCACCTGTTCCTCGTCCACAGAACTTTGAAGATAGGGGAAGAATATTTTTAAATCTGATTCACTATCAGTCTTCAAACGCTGATTGACACAACCAAACAAACGGTCTAGCCGACCAACCCGCTGCTCATTGTCTCCAGGAGAACCCGCCAAACCATAGTGATGTATCTGATAACACTGCATGTGCAAATTTACCCCTTCCTGTAGTACTGAGGTTGAAACCAATACATTAGGGTAGAACGGAGTATTGAAACCTAGAATCAAGCGTTGACGTCCTTCACTGTTCTCACCACAGGCATACCATGCAGGACTCGTAAGACGTTTTAGAGCTGTCCAGCTACTCTGACCGTGATCAATTATTTTTCCACACAATGCATCAAAGGTCTCAAGAGCTGCAATAAAGTATTGAAGCAACAATGAATTTGATATTGCAGGCATCACAAAGTTTACAAATCGGTGATAACTCCCTTGAACATCTCGACGATCAGGATGCTTTCTACGGAACGCTACAAACCATCCATACAACTCTACAATTACTGGACTGGCATAAAGCAACCCAGTTTTCAAATAATTTGCAAAATTCTCAGCCACTTGAGGGTCATTACTGGCCCAGTTCTCAAGTTTTTGTTTCAAGTGTTGAGGCAACAACGGTACTACCAATTTCCAGACAGTAACAACTTCGTTCTCATAGGAAATCTCTGGCGCCTGCCGAGACCCTATAGCCTTTTCCATAGCAGATAACGAGCTCCATGCAACGAGCCTTTCATAAAGCGCGGCATTACCATAATCTGAACGTTTGCTACCAGCTTCATGGTAGTAACAGCGGTATCCGGCTATGCGATAATCACTGGATGGTTCCAGAAACAACGAGAAAAGGCTCTCTGGTTTCACAAACCTCTGACGAACATTAGCACAATCCGTCTGCCCCCCCTTGTCCTTCTTGATAACAAATAACTCAGCAATGCGGGAACCAAGATGAGGGATGGCAACGATTCGTGTAAAAATAATCAAAAACGCACTTAAAGCTATGTATTTTATACATTAAATTTCATTTCAAGTTGATTTTACTCAGGTTTGTGCATTAGTTCTCGAAACTGTTCTGAGAATGTATTTTGAGTCTCTAATTTGACTTGTGCCGTAATCAGCTCCAGTCTTAAACTGTGTGCCACTAAGGTCAGGTCTGCAATCTCCGCTGTGGTTTCATCCAGTTGCTTATTTTGGTTCATGATCACTGTCTCTTTATCGATCAATCTGGATTTTAGAACCATACTCTGCTGTTCCAAGCTATGCAATTGCTCGGTGATCTCTTGACGTTGGGTGCGTTCGTCTTTCAAACTTTGATTGACATGAGTTAGATTTGCATTTAAGCGAGTACACTCCTGATTTTGTTGAGTTAACTCGCCCTGTTTCACAACAATAGTTTGTTGTAGTTGCCGTATTTCGGCTTGAAGTTGTTGGACTTGCTGTTCATGGCGACGTTGATCTTGTTCTCGTTGCTCTTTAACGGATTGGCGATAGTGTTCCAGTGTGTCTCTGGCGTGCTGGTGTTTCTCCTCTAGAGGGTCGGCTGGGATTTGTGTAAAATTCCGAAAAATAAGCTATAAGTAATTGTTTTATATTTTTTTAACTAAAATTTTTCTTTACCCACCGCACGCCCCGAATTAACTACATCATGTAAATTGTGGGGTGAAATTTGCTCCACTAATGTCTTGAGATTCGTTTTGCTCATAAAATCGCGTAATTCACCTGAAATAGAGTCCTGCGCTTCAAGTTTAGCATTTGCGGTTGCTAATTCTAGCTGAAGACTATGCACTTTAGCGTTTAATGATTCCATTTGATTCGTTGCTTCTACCAGTTGATCATTTTGATTTTCGATCATGATT
>CAYJTU010000068.1:0-13532 GCA_964373105.1 uncultured Moraxellaceae bacterium
GGAGCGGCACAATGTGCCTCACAGAACCACAATGTGGTACTGACTTGGGTCAAGTCAAAACCCGTGCTGAGCCAGAAGCTGACGGCAGCTTCAAACTTTACGGCACCAAGATTTTCATCTCTGCAGGTGAGCATGATCTGGCTGAAAACATCATCCATATCGTCCTTGCTCGTCTCCCAGATGCTCCTAAAGGCACCAAAGGGATTTCACTGTTTATCGTACCGAAATTCATGCCTAAGGCAGATGGTACCATCGGCGAACGCAACCCCGTGACTTGTGGTTCAATCGAACACAAAATGGGTATCCGCGCTTCTGCAACTGCCGTTCTGAACTTTGACGGTGCGATTGGTTACCTGATCGGTGAAGAGCATAAAGGTCTGAACGCGATGTTCACCTTCATGAACACTGCACGTATCGGTACTGCGGTTCAAGGTATTGCACATGCTGAATTGTCTTATCAAGGTTCATTGCCTTATGCCAAAGAGCGTATGTCAATGCGCGCGTTGTCTGGCAAAAAAGATCCGGATAAAGTCGCTGATGCGATCATTCACCATGCAGACGTTCGTCGCTTGCTGTTGACTCAAAAAGCAGTGGCAGAAGGCGGCCGTGCGATGATCTACTTCGCAGCACAACTGGCTGACAAAATGACTGACGGTATCCTGAAAGGCGACCACGCTGAATACGAATACTGGGATGACAAACTCGGCTTCTTCACCCCAATTCTGAAAGGTTTCTTGACTGAAATGGGTCTGGAATCTGCCAACTTGGGTATGCAAGTGTTTGGTGGTCATGGCTATATCAAAGAACACGGCATGGAGCAAATTGCACGTGATGCGCGTATCTCTACCTTGTATGAAGGCACTACTGGTATCCAAGCACTCGACTTGCTCGGCCGTAAAGTATTGCTTGGTAGCCGCGGTAAAGTGGTCCGTGACTTCACTGGCGACATCTTGAAGTTCTGTGGTCGTCAAGCCAGCCATAAAAACATGCGCGGTTTTGCATGGGATCTGACCAAGATCTGTGCACAGTGGAACACGCTGACCTTGCGTCTGATGCTGATGGCGCGTAAAGATCGTGATGTGGTTTCAAGCGCATCAAACGATTACCTGATGTATTCAGGCTATGCGATGATGGCGTACTTCTGGGCACAAATGGCTGCTAAGTCATTCGAATTGCTTGAGAAAGGCGGCAAAGAACAACCTGAGTTCTATCAAGCCAAGATCCAAACCGCTGAGTTCTTCTTTGAGCGCTTGTTACCACGTGCACAAGGTCATGCTGAAGCGATGATCAAACCATCTAAATCCCTGATGCAGATGGATATCAGCAGCTTCTCATTTGATTATTAATCATTTGGTGGGTTGAGCGGTAAGAAAAAGGAAGCCTGAGGGCTTCCTTTTTTAATGGGTTTTATTTATTTTTTTAAACTGCCAAAAAATCCAGTAACGCCGCATTGACCTGATCAGCATGCGTCCATGTCAAACCATGTGGCGCACCTTCGATCACGACGAGTTTGGCATCTTTGATCGCCTGATGGGTTTTAGCACCCGACAGCTCAAACGGCACCATGCGGTCTTTGTCGCCATGAATCACCAAGGTCGGGATGGTAAAACGGGCCAAATCTTGGCGGAAATCCGTGCCCCACACCCCCACACAATCCACGGTCGCTTTAGCCGAAGCAGCCACAGCGATATTCCAGCTATCTTGGACAACCTCATCACTGATCAGCACACCCGCAAGTTGATTGAGATTATAGAAATTTTCGAAAATCCCGGTCAGAAAAGCAGGGCGATCAGCCCGCAGTCCTTGCTGGATCCCCTCAAAGACACTGCGATCCAAACCGTCTGGGTTGTCATCGGCTTTCTGCAAAAACGGGGTTACTGCCCCGATGAACACCGCCTTGCTGATCCGCTCCGAACCGTAAGAGCCGACATAGCGTGCCACTTCTCCGCCGCCCATCGAGAAGCCGACCAGCGTGACATCATGCAGATCCAGCTTGGTCAGCACTTTATTCAGGTCTGAAGCAAAGGTGTCGTAGTCATAGCCCGTTGAGGGCTGGGTAGATTTGCCGAAACCACGGCGGTCATAGGTGATCACGCGATAGCCAGCCGCCAGCAGTGCCGCCGTTTGTTTCTCCCATGACGCACCGCTGAGCGGCCAGCCATGAATCAAGACCACGGGCTTGCCCGCTCCTAGATCTTCATAGTGCAGATTGATATGGATAGAGTTTTCGATACCGACATTGATGAGGCTCATGCTGTTTCTCCTGAAAAATAATCCTTGCTCAAGTGTGCTACCAAACGAGGTTGTGATTACCCAAAAAATCGTGCTGATTATGTTAATCAGATGCGATGAGTTTATGAATAGTAGTCATCGCTAGAATAAATGCCAAACGCATCACAGGGCCGACTAAAAACAGATCAGTACATTTACACATTGCACTTATCCCGTCACATGCGACACATCAAACATCACATAGTCTCACTACATCATTGCCGTTAAATTAGTGATAATAATTCCACTACCAATGGGGTAGTAAAAAATTTTACGGAGAACTGCTGCTATGAACGGTCTGCAACGCTCAACTCAACATCAGGTGATTGCTGGGGTTATGGGTGGGATCGCTGAACGCTTTGGATGGAATGCGAATATCGTCCGATTGGTGTTTATTGCGGTATCTTTGGCCAGCGCAGCATTTCCAGGAATACTGGTCTACATTGTCTTGTGGCTCGTGATTCCGAAGCAACACTCGAATGGCTCTGGCTATCACGCAAGCTGAGTCTAGGCATACGCTTTTAAAAGCCATTCGCGCTTTATAAGCCCAGTTACCCCACTGGGCTTTTTTTTGTGTTTTATGATCAGACTTTAGATCAGAGACGTGATTCTCATTTAGGCTCATTCAAATAAAATAAAAACAATTATCTTTATATTCATAAGCATATATTGATTATCTAGATAAAACGATGATTTAGCGGTACTTCGATATTTTTTTACAATAATAACAAGGATCTAATCATTTCGGCACCAAACGCCTACCCTGAAATGGCATTAACGCCGCTCCTCGTCAGTTACCATATTCAACAATAATCCCATTGCATCAAGCTGATATAGTCGGTGATTAGCTCAATAATGCCATGAGCACCTGATAATTCAACCTGCTAGAGGATTTCTATTCGTGAAGCATGTGATGACCCGTACTTTGATTGCCGCTGCCGTGCTCACGCAGATGACTGCAATTGCTTATGCCGCTGAAACAGCCACACCCGCACCTGCTGCACCGATCACAGCAGATGCAACCACACCCACACCACTGATTTCCGGCATCGACGCGAAGAATGCCGACACCAGCATTCGTGCTCAAGATGATTTCTATGACCATGTGAATGGCAAATGGATCAAAAATACCGAAATCCCTGCGGATAAATCACGTTGGGGTGCATTTAATGAACTCGCTGAAAACTCGCTAAACCAGTTGCATAGCATCATCGATACGATTAGCGCAAAAAAAGACATTCCCACGGGTTCAGTCGAGCAAAAAATCGCGGACTTTTACGCCAGCTACAGTGATGAAGCAACGCTTGAAAAACTGGGTGTGACCCCGCTGAATGCTGAGTTTGCAACGATTGATGCACTAACCGATAAAAAACAAATCGCCGCTTACACCGCACATTTGGCGCAAATCCAAGTCAGTTCACCGTTTGAACTCGGCATCGGTCAAGATGCCAAAGACGCGACCAAAATCGTTGCGGGATTTGATCAAAGTGGGCTCGGCTTACCTGATCGTGACTACTACCTGAAAGATGATGAAAAACTCAAAGATGCACGGGTGAAATACCAAGCCTATGTCGAAAAACTGCTGACCCTCTCAGGCGATACCAAGGCTAAAGACAATGCCGCAGCGATCCTTGCCCTTGAAACCGAACTGGCCAAAGTACAGTGGACCAAGGTGCAAAACCGCGATCCGGTGAAAACCTATAATAAAGTCGAACTGAGCAAGCTGGCTGGTTTAGCCCCGCACTTTGATTGGAACAGCTATTTGGTCAGCACAGGTCTAAAGGACAAAATCACGTATGTGGTCGTCGCACAGCCGAGCTATATCAAAGGCTACGACCAAGTGCTGCAAAAAACACCGCTGGATGTGTGGAAGGCCTATTACAAACTGCGTGTGCTGAGCCACTTCGCACCCGTCTTATCCAAAGCCTATGTGGATGAAAACTTCGCTTTTTATGGCACAACCCTACGTGGTACCCCTCAGAATGAGGTACGCTGGAAGCGTGGTGTCAGAGCCGTTGAAGGTGCGCTCGGAGAAGGACTGGGTAAACTCTATGTCGAGCAGTATTTCCCCCCTGAAAACAAAGCCCGCATGGAAAAACTGGTCAGCAACCTGATCACCGCTTACCGTCAAAGTATCGATACCTTGGATTGGATGGGGCCTGCGACCAAGAAACAAGCACAGAAAAAACTCTCTACCCTTGCCATCAAAATCGGCTATCCGAAAAAATGGCGTGATTACTCGACCCTCGACATCAAAAAAGATGATTTGATCGGCAATGAGATTCGCTCATCAGCTTTTGAATATGCTTATCAACTCAATAAACTCGGCAAACCGGTGGATCGTGATGAGTGGGGTATGACGCCGCAAACTGTCAACGCTTACTACAACCCATCGCTGAATGAAATCGTCTTCCCCGCCGCGATTCTGCAACCGCCATTCTTCAATGCGACCGCAGATGATGCAGTCAACTACGGTGGTATCGGCGCGGTGATCGGTCATGAGATCAGCCATGGTTTCGACGATCAAGGCAGCCAGTTTGACGAAGTCGGTAATCTGCGCAACTGGTGGACCAAGCAGGACCACGTGAACTTCGCCAAGAAAACCAAAGCGCTGGTTGAGCAATACAATGCCTACAGCCCAGTACCCGGCTACAAGGTCAATGGTGAGTTGACGCTTGGTGAAAACATCGCCGACAACTCAGGTCTGGCGATTGCTTATAAAGCCTACAAACTATCACTGGGCGGTAAAGAGGCACCTGTGATTGACGGTACGACGGGTGATCAGCGTTTGTATTTGGGCTGGGCGCAAGTCTGGCGCAATAAGATCCGCGAGGCGCAAGCGATTGTATTCGTGAAGACTGATCCACACTCTCCTGCACAATTCCGTGGTAATGGTGCGGTGGTCAATCAACCTGCGTTCTACAAATCCTTCGATGTGAAGGAAGGCGATAAGATGTACCTGCCGCCTGAGAAGCGCGTGATTATGTGGTAAGCAGTGTGGTCATGCTTGTGATCTGCCTTGAACTCAAGGAAACGTATTGAAGAAGATGACCTGTTAAGTAATTAATGGGTCTTTTTTTTAATTTAATAAGCGATAGCAACACCCCAACTCACCCTCACCCTTACTCTTCACTTTGGTCATATTGAGATTATTGATGAAACAAGTCCTAAAACGTACTCTGCTTGCGGCTGCAATCCTCAGCCAGCTCACGAGCATTGCCTATGCTGCAGATAGCAACACTAACGCGGCGCCTGCTACCAATAGCGTTACGACACCAACGCTTGCGTCAGGGATCGATGCAAAAAACTTTGACACCACTGTCCGTCCACAAGATGATTTCTACAAATACACCAATGGGACATGGCTAAAGACCACCGAGATCCCTAAAGATAAATCCAGTTGGGGCGCTTTTTATGAACTCTATGAGCAATCCCTGACCCAGCTACACAGCATCATCACCCAAATGAGCGAGACCAAGGATCTACCGAAAGGCAGTGTCGAGGAGAAGATCTCTTATTTCTATCAGAGTTTTATGGATGAGCCGACCATAGAAAAATTAGGGCTCACCCCGCTGGATGCTGAGTTTGCCAAGATCGATGGCTTAAGTGATAAAAAACAACTGGCGCCATTGCTCGCGCACTTCTCGCTGATCAGTGTTTCCTCACCTCTTGAGTTTGGTATCAAGCAAGATGACAAAGACTCGACCAAAATGACTGTCGGTTTAGGTCAAAGTGGCCTCGGTTTACCTGACCGTGATTACTACCTGAAAAACGATGCCAAGCTCAAAGATGCACGCCTCAAATACCAAGCCTATGCGGAAAAGATCCTGAGCTTGTCAGGCGATGCTAGCGCTAAGAAACATGCCGCGGACATCGTCAAATTTGAAACCGAAATCGCCAAGATTCAATGGACTAATGTCCAGAACCGCGACCCGATCAAGACCTACAATAAAGTCACGATCAACAAGCTGCCGCTGTTGACAGCGCACTTTGACTGGGATGGCTATTTGAACAGCAGTGGTCTACAAGGCAAAACCAGTGAATTCATCGTCAGTCAGCCCAGTTACTTTAAAGCGCTCGGCACAGTCATTGACAAGACTTCGCTTGAAACCTGGAAGGCTTACTTGAAGCTGCGCGTGATCAGTCACTTTGCGCCTGACTTGTCCAAAGTCTATGTCGACGAACACTTTGCCTTCTATGGCACAACTCTGTCTGGCACACCGGAAAATACCCCGCGCTGGAAACGCGGGGTTGAAACAGTCGATGGCTCGCTGGGTGAAGGACTGGGTAAAGTCTACGTCGACAAATACTTCCCACCGGAAAACAAAGCCAAAATGTTGGTATTGGTCGATAACCTGATCAAGTCCTATCAAAGCAGTATCAACCAACTGGACTGGATGAGTCCTGCCACCAAAATCGAGGCACAGAAAAAGCTGTCGACACTGATGGTCAAGATTGGTTATCCCGACAAGTGGCGCGACTACTCAGCGCTTGAGATCAAAAATGACGACCTGATCGGTAATGAAATTCGCTCCAGCCTATTTGCCAGTCAATATGAGATCAACAAGCTGGGCAAGCCTGTCGACCGTGCGGAATGGGGCATGACCCCGCAAACCGTGAATGCCTACTACAACCCATCGCTCAATGAAATCGTCTTTCCTGCGGCGATCCTGCAACCGCCCTTCTTTGATGCCAAGGCGGGTGATGCGGTGAACTATGGTGGGATTGGTGGGGTGATCGGCCATGAGATCAGCCATGCCTTCGATGATCAAGGCAGTCAATATGATGAAGTCGGTAATTTGCGTAACTGGTGGACCAAAGCTGATCACAAGAACTTTGCCGTCAAAACCAAGGCATTGGTCAGTCAATACAGTGCCTACAGCCCAGTGGCCGGCTACAAAGTCAATGGTGAGCTGACGCTGGGTGAAAACATCGCTGACAACTCAGGCCTTGCGATTGCCTATAAAGCGTATCATCTATCGCTGGCGGGCAAAGACGCTCCTGTGATTGACGGTCAAACTGGCGATCAGCGCTTGTATTTAGGCTGGGCACAAGTTTGGCGGGAGAAGGTGCGTGATGAAGCGGCCATCGTCGCGGTGAAGACCGACCCACACTCACCGTCAGAGTTCCGTGGTAATGGTGCACTGCTCAATCAACCCGCATTCTACAAATCCTTTGACGTGAAACCCGGCGATAAGATGTATTTGGCGCCAGAGAAACGAGTGCTGATGTGGTGAATTGTGTGTTGAGCGTATGTTGGGTAGAGAGTTAAACAGTTTAGCCGATATTAATATCTACTGCCGTATTTGATCAGAACAATCCCAGTCTACAGGCTGGGATTTTCTTTGAGAGGATGCTGACAAACTTTCGTTACGCTTTAAGCACATATCCCCTTCATTTATGATCGAATTTTGCAGTCATATGTTCATTTTTCCAGTCTATAATAGAATGACTCTCATCACAGTTTTCTCTTATGTCACGTCCAATTCTGGTGATCAATTGCGGCTCTTCGTCGATCAAATTCGCGCTCGTGCCTGAAAATGTAGCTGCGCATCATGTCCGCCGCTCAGGTCTCGCTGAGAACTTGGGCACTCCTGAAGCCTTGCTCAACATCACCAGCGAAGATGGCAGCAAGAGCTCAGTTGCGATCCCGCATGCCGATCACCAAGCGGCACTGACAGAGATTTTGAAACGCCTCGGGGATGAGCAGCCGATTGCGATTGGTCATCGTGTGGTGCATGGCGGCGAGCAGTTTACCCAAGCCGTGCAGATTGACGAGTCGGTGCTGAATGCGATCCGTGAAACGACACCACTCGCCCCGCTGCATAACCCAGCCAATCTGCAAGGGATCAATGCCACCTTAAAGCTGTTTGCCGATTTACCGCAAGTCGCGGTATTTGATACCGCTTTTCATCAGACCATGCCTGCGCAAGCATTTCGCTATGCCCTGCCGGATGATCTGTATACCAAACATCGTATCCGTCGCTATGGGTTTCATGGCACCAGCCATGCCTATGTGACGCAGCATGCCGATCATATCGTCGGTGGTGAGAATGGCTGGTTGTCAGCGCACTTGGGCAATGGCTGCTCGACCTGTGCCGTCTGGCAAGGCAAGAGTCTCGACACCAGCATGGGGCTGACACCGCTTGAAGGCTTGGTGATGGGCACCCGCAGTGGCAATGTTGATCCGAGTCTGCACATTCATCTGACCCGTACGCTCGGCTGGTCATTGGAGGAGATCGATCAGATCCTCAATAAAAAAAGTGGCTTGCTCGGTCTATCAGGTCTGTCCAATGATATGCGTACGCTGACTGAAGCGGCGGCGACTGGGCATCGTGGGGCGATACTTGCGATTGAGGTATTCTGCTATCGTCTGGCGCAGTCACTGGCGGCGATGAGCTGCGCGCTACCGATCTTCACCGGCATTATCTTTACCGGTGGGATTGGTGAGAATGCTGCGGTGATACGCGCCAAGACGCTAGCACTCCTCCCGCATTTCGGGCTCTATTTGGATGCGGATAAAAACCAAAAGATGACACGCGGGGCTGAAGGACGGATTGACCAAGGCGCCGATGCAGACAAGTATGGTATCCATGCTTATTTAGGTCGTCAGATCTGGGTCATCCCAACCGATGAAGAAGGTCAGATTGCACAGGAAACCCGCAGCGTGCTGGGTTTATAAGATTAAGCTTGTCGCATAAGGGTTGTAGTACGACACTTGTCGTTCAGAGCGCATCCCTTAAGCGCAGTGTCATGCGATAGTATTCATGACAAGACAAAAAAACATTGCGACTAAAGACGTTAGCGCTGAAGCCATGGACACTAAATACAGGGTTCGTTCAGCGCACCATTAAGATTATTCGATAAGAAGGGACTTTTTTATTCATGCAAACATTTTTGATCGTCCCTACTGGTATAGGCGTTGGCCTCACTTCAGCGTGTTTAGGTTTGATTCGCGCCCTCGATATGGCCGGCATGCGTGCAGGGTTTATGAAGCCCTTCGTTCAAGCGGAGTTGAATGCCGATGGTGATGGTAGTGATCGCTCCAGTCTCTTGGTCAGCAAAACTCTCGGCCGACCCGTCGTACAAGCCATGCAGCAAAGCACTGTAGAGCGCATGCTCGGCGATGGCCATATGGATGAGCTGCTTGAGCAACTCATGAGCATGAAGAATGAGAGCGGCCAAGGCCAAGATGTGCTGATCGTGGAAGGACTCGTCCCGACCAGTGAAAGTAGCTATGCGCCGCAGCTCAACGCGGCACTGGCCCAATCCTTAGATGCCAGTGTGATTATTGTCACCACTGCGGATATTGATCATCTTGAAGGACTCGCCGATCGCTTAGATCTTGTGGCACAAGCCTTCGGAGGCACAGGTGCTGAGCGGACACTCGGCTATATCTTAAATCGGGTCAAAGGCGTCACCGAGGCTGCACTGGGTGAACCCGCAGAATTAGCCGTGCTGCAAAGTCGCATCATCCAAGCCTTAAAACCGCTCTCTCCAGATACCGGTACCGATAACTTTCATTTGATCGGGGTTGTGCCCTTCAACGAGGTCCTCAGCTCGCCGCGCATCATCGATGTCGCGCAGGTCTTGAGTGCCAAGTTTTTAAATCGCGGTGAAGCCGCAGAGCGCCGCGTACGACGGGTATCGCTGTGTGCACGGACAGTGAAGAATATCCTGTCGGCACTCACCCCAGATACCCTGATCGTCACCCCCGGTGACCGTGAGGATGTCTTGGTTGCGGCATGCCTCGCCTCGATGAATGGTGTGCCTTTGGCCGGTGTGGTGCTGACGGGTGACTATCTGCCCGAAGAGCCCTTACTCCAGCTATGTACCAATGCCTTTAAATCGGGTCTGCCCGTGCTGTCGGTCGACAGTGATTCATTTGAAACCGTGCAGCGCTTAAGTCAAATGAGTAACGAAATCCCTGCCGATGACCATGACCGTGCCGAACAAGTCATGGCCACGGTCGCCCGTCATCTCGATGTTGATTGGCTCAAAAAACACTTCGCTGCACAGCGCTCAGAGCGTCTATCACCTTCGGCTTTCCGCTATCAACTGGTGAAGAAAGCTCAGGCAGCGTTGAAGCGAATCGTCCTACCCGAAGGTGCCGAGCCGCGTACCATACAAGCCGCGGTGATCTGCCAGACACGCGGGATCGCCAATTGCGTCTTGCTGGCGAAACGTGAAGAGGTAGAAGCAGTCGCTTTGGCACGCGGGCTTACACTGCCTGCTGGGCTGGAGATCATCGAACCAGAGAGCATTCGCGCACGCTATATCGGTCCTATGGTGGAACGCCGCAAAGGCAAACTCACCACCCAACTCGCCGAAGCCCAACTGCAAGATACTGTAGTGCTGGGCACCATGATGCTGGCCTTGGGTGAGGTCGATGGCTTGGTGTCGGGTGCGATCCATACCACCGCCAACACCGTCCGTCCTGCCTTCCAGTTGATTAAGACCGCACCGGGCTTTAGCTTGGTGTCGTCGATCTTCTTTATGCTGCTGCCTGAGCAAGTGGTGGTGTACGGCGACTGTGCAATTAACCCAGACCCGACTGCCGTGGAACTGGCTGAAATTGCGATTCAGAGCGCTGACTCAGCAGCGGCCTTTGGTATCGAGCCGCGCGTAGCCATGATTAGCTACTCGACGGGTGAATCAGGCACGGGCAGCGGTGTCGACAAAGTCCGTGAAGCGACCAAGATCGCGCAAGAGCGCCGCCCTGATCTGATGATCGATGGGCCGCTACAGTACGATGCCGCAGCGATTGAAAGCGTCGGCCGCCAAAAAGCCCCCGACTCCAAAGTTGCCGGACGTGCCACGGTGTTTGTCTTCCCGGACTTAAATACGGGCAATACCACCTACAAAGCAGTACAGCGCAGTGCCAATGTGGTGAGTGTCGGCCCGATGTTGCAAGGTTTGAACAAACCGGTAAATGACTTGTCACGGGGTGCTTTGGTGGAAGATATTGTGTATACGATAGCGCTGACGGCGATACAGGCGGAAGGGTGAACTGAGTCTTGCAGAAGATGGCATTTACGGTGATCCAGAAGAGATCAAAACTGAAATGCGTGAGTTTCTCGGCCAATACAGATAGGATCAAAAACTATTCTTACCGAAGTCCTCCCCTTGAAGGAGAGGACTTGAAAGCCCATCACTTACTATCCGCATGACCCGACTTCGCCATCTGATAATAGCGACGTCGTTGCTCATAGTGCTGCGCCTTAAACTTGCGCTGCTGAGCAACTTGATGCAGTTGATATTCATGATGATTTTTTGTCAGCTTGGAGTAAGGCAGCATCTTGGCACTCTGTGCACAAGGATTTTCAGAGTAGCGTAATCCGCCGCCCGCATCCTGACACTTATACACATCCGCCCGAGCCAAAGCAGCTGGCGACACAAGGCATAAGCCTAAAATTGCGATGATAATCTTCATACCCAGACTCCCTTTGTAACCGACCAATCCTCCACAGGCCACTGATGATCCAGTGCATGGGCATGCAACCGTTTATCCGGCGTCACGGTGATAGGGTGATTGACAAAGTTCAGTAGGGGTAAATCGTTAAACGAGTCCGAATAGCCCCAGCTATTCTCAGGCTTGCGGCCTTGATTATGCTGAGCTAGCCATGCGTTTAAATGATGCAACTTGCCGGCTTGAAAGCACGGTTCACCGTCCAACTTACCCGTGTAGATGCCATCAATCAATTGAGGTTGGCTGGCGATCAAATGTGTCACGCCCAAAGCCGCTACAATCGGCGCAGTCACAAAGCTGTTGGTTGCGGTAATGACCACAACGACATGACCGGCTTGACGATGTTTCTCAATTGCCGCAACGCCAAGTGGGCGAATCGCAGGGCGAATTGTCTCTAAGTATTGATCATTCAGCGCTTTGAGTTCATTCGGCGTTTTGCCTTTGAGGAATTGAAAAACAAATTCATTGTAGGCAACCGCATCTAAGGTGCCAGATAAGTAATCCGCATAGAACTGGTCGTTGCGTTTGCGATGTTCGGCTTCATCCACCAAGCCTTGCGCAATCAAAAACTCGCCCCACTCATGATCGGAATCCAAATCTAATAAAGTATGATCCAGATCAAATAACGCCAACTCCATGTTCGCCTCCCTATGGCTCTAAACGATCGACTCAAAAATCATCAATTGAAAAAATTAATAAAAGACTAAAAACATCCCATTTCTAGCCGTATCGCTAACGCATCAGGACTTAAAAGAACGCTGTGGTGATCTAACTCACAAAAAACAGCAAAACTATCCCCGTAACAGCACAGAATTTCGTTAAAATAACATCAAATTTCATGCACTTTCCTTGCATTTGTATCAGCTTTAAAAAGATGTCACGATGTTAGACGCTAGTATGACACGCGATGATGAAAAATAAGGATCGTCATGCACCACATTAGGCAAATTTTTTGGAATTGTTTCAATGATAGATGCAGATGGCTTTCGGCCCAATGTCGGCATGATTTTGTGCAATGCACAAGGTCAAGTGCTGTGGGCAAAACGAATCGGTCATAATGCGTGGCAGTTTCCACAAGGTGGGATTTCCGAAGGTGAAACGCCAGAACAAGCGCTCTATCGTGAGCTTTGGGAAGAAGTCGGACTACAACCTACGCATGTGAAGATTCTGGCTCAAACCCAAGGCTGGCTCCCTTATCGTTTGCCGCACCGTTATGTGCGACAAGACGATGCACCGCCGGTGTGTATTGGACAGAAGCAAAAATGGTTTTTATTGCAATTGACCGCCAGTGAGTCAGAGATTCATCTGGATGCCCAGACACCTGCAGAGTTTGATCATTGGATGTGGGTCAGTTATTGGTATCCGTTGACCGAAGTTGTGGCCTTTAAACGCGAAGTTTATCGCAAGGCATTGCTGGAATTGATCCCGCATTTGCCCGTATTGGCTTAAGTGTTGACTTTAAAGACCATTTAAAAGATAAAAAAGACCTAGCAATACGCCTCTTGACGTGTGACCCTCCTCATACGTGAATGCTTAATATTCTAAGGATTAAAAGATACGACTACCATAGCGGAATTGGAGATGTCATGCAGATTGAAACCCTGCGCAAGATTGTACAAGACGTAGATGCCGCACCGAATCTCCACGCGGCACTCGAAGTCATGGTACAACTGGTTGCTGAAGCCATGGAAACTGAAGTGTGTTCGGTCTATCTGTTAGACGAACGCAATCAACGCTATATTTTGATGGCGTCAGTCGGCTTAAACGCAGATTCAGTCGGAGAAGTGTCACT
>CAYJTU010000068.1:13542-17224 GCA_964373105.1 uncultured Moraxellaceae bacterium
ACCGAAGGTTTGGTGGGTCTCGTCGGACAGCGTGAAGAAATCATCAGCCTCGAGGATGCATCCAGCCATCCACGTTTCCGCTACTTGCCTGAAACCGGTGAAGAGCGCTATAGCGCTTTCCTCGGTGTACCGATCATGTACCGCCGTAAGGTCATGGGCGTCATGGTGGTACAGCACCGCGAGCGCCGTGCCTTTAGTGAAGCCGCCGAATCCTTTTTGGTCACCTTGTGCGCGCAGCTATCAGGCGCGATTGCCCATGCGCATGCTGTGGGTCAGGTCGATGTCTTTAGAAAACCCAATAGCTCATCCTCCCCGCAAGTTTTCCAAGGCGTGTCCGGCGCTGGCGGCATCGCGATTGGTCGTGCAGTTGTGCTCTACCCGCCTGCCGATCTGTCGCTCGTCCCTGACCGCAAAATCGATGACGTCAAATCAGAACTGGTGGTCTTTAAAGAAGCGTTAGTCATCGTGCGCCAGGACATCCATGATCTGGATGAAAAGATGCAAAAAGCGCTGCTGGCTGACGAACGCGCGTTATTTAGCGTTTATTTGCGGATGCTGGATGATCATGCACTGCCAGCCGAGATCAATGCCAAGATTAAAGCTGGGAATTGGGCTCAGGGCGCGGTACGTGCAGTGATTGATCAGCACACCGCCCACTTTGCTCAAATGAAAGATGAGTACTTACGCGAACGCGTGGCCGACTTACGTGATTTGGGACGTCGTCTACTGGCGCGCCTGCAAGCCTCGGACAGTCAGCATCGTGAGATTGGCGAGGAAAGCATCCTGATCGGTGAAGAAATCTCGACCGCGATGCTGGTTGAGCTACCGCTGGATAATGTCGCGGCGATCGTCACCACCGAAGGGGCTGCCAACTCACACATGGTGATCGTGGCGCGTGCGCTGGGTATTCCGACCGTCGTCGGCGTGACTGAGCTACCGATTACGGCACTTGATGATGTCGAGATGATCGTCGATGCCCATCAAGGTCGTATCTTCGTTCATCCTATTCGTCAGTTGCGTCAGCGCTACAAAGAGATTCAAAAAGAAGAGCAACAAGCCGCCCAAGACTTGAAGGCCTACGAGCGCCGTGAAACCATCACCCCTGATGGTCATCTGATGCCGCTGTATGTGAATACTGGTTTGATGATCGACGTGATTCGCGGCGCGCAGCGCGGTGCGAAAGGCGTCGGCCTGTATCGCAGTGAAATCCCCTTCATGCTGCGCGAGCGCTTTCCCGGTGAAGAAGAGCAACGCCTGATCTATCGCCAACAGCTCAGCCACTTTGCGGGCAAACCTGTGGTGATGCGTACCCTCGACATCGGTGCCGACAAGGACTTACCGTATTTCTCGATTGAAGAGGAAAATGCGGCACTGGGCTGGCGCGGCATTCGTTTTACGCTGGATCACCCTGAGATTTTCTCGGCGCAAATGCGAGCGATGCTCAAAGCGAGTATCGGGCTCAATAACTTGCATATCCTCTTTCCAATGATCACTTCGGTCAGTGAAGTGGAAGAGTCCTTGTATCTGCTGGATCGCTCACTGCATGAAGTACAGGAAGAAGAACAGGTCAAGATCAATAAGCCTAAAGTCGGTGTGATGATCGAAGTGCCAAGCGTGCTCAGCATCATCGATGAACTCGCTGAAATCGTTGATTTCTTCTCGGTGGGTTCCAACGACTTGACCCAGTATCTACTTGCGGTCGACCGTAATAACCCACGGGTGGCGACCTTGTACAATCACTACCACCCTGCGGTACTGCGTACGCTCAATCAGTTGGTGAAGCGCTGCCGTGAGCTGGATCGTCCGATCAGTATTTGTGGTGAGATGGCGGGTGATCCAGGCACGGCGGCACTGATGATGGCAATGGGTTTCAATGCCCTCTCCATGAGTTCATCGAACATCCTGAAAGTGCGTAAAGCGTTGATTCAGATTCCGCTCACTGAGGCGCAGGAACTACTGGCTGAAGTGCTTAAGATGGATAACCCGGCGGTGATACGCAGTTGGGTTGAGATGTTTATGGTCAGGAAAGGGCTAGGTAGTTTGATCAAGCCTGCGCTGAAGAGTTTGGGGTGATGCGGACAAATCTGTTTTAAGATGCTCTATGGAACTGCACGAACAGCTTGAGCAAGTCCATGATGCAGATAGCTTCTTGGTCTTTGCTCGTGCACTTATGAGTGATCGTTTAGACTCTGTAGCGAAAGAAGCAGTCGCGGCAAGTTCAACCTATGAACCCGAGAGCAACGGTTGGGAAAATACGCGGATTGACTCCTTTCTTGAAGCGGCGATTGCTTGGGCTGAAGATAGTCGATTTGGGGCAACGCAAGGGACCCCTTTAAGTAATCCTTGGCAGTAGTTTGCAAATTTTCTGCATAGTGGGAAGGTTTATGAGTAATCTTCCGCTGGCTTTATATTCTGCGCTTAGCAAAATCTACAAATCACCCACCTATTTCCTCCTGTAAAACCGCTTAAACTTTAAACTCTGTAAAAGTCGACTCTCCGAGTAAACTCTCATGGCAAAGTACCGAATACTCAGTCTCGATGGCGGCGGTCTACGGGGCCTCATCACTGCCCGTCTGCTTGATCGTCTAAATAAACATCCGGATATCGCAGGGTGGCTGGACAGTGTGCAATTCTATGCAGGCACATCCACAGGTGGCATCCTTGCGCTCGGACTCGCAGCGGGCAAGAGCGCCAATGAGATTGGTGATCTCTACAGAGACAAAGGCCACGAGATCTTCGACGATACACTCTGGGATGATATCCGTGATCTTGGCAGAACCATCGGTGCCGAATACTCCAACAAAAACTTAAAAGCGGAACTCAAAGCTATCTTTGGTGTGCAAAAAATCACGGATCTGAAAAAGAAAGTCGCAATCCCAACCTTTGACCTCGACAACGAAGCCCCTGCAAACCAGCGCCGCTGGAAACCCAAGATCTTTCATAACTTTAAAGGGTCAGACTGTGATAAAGATTGCTTGATTGCAGATGTCGCACTCTATACCAGCGCAGCACCCACGTACTTCCCTTCTGCAGATGGTTATATTGATGGCGGCGTCTTTGCCAACAATCCGAGCGTGGTGGCTATCGCACAGGCAATCTCACAGCGGAATGATCCTACTGAGCGCGCAAGTCTCGATGAACTGGTTTTACTGTCAGTCGGTACGGGCATCAGTCTCACCTATATCAAAGGGCAGACAGTAGACTGGGGCTATGCGCAGTGGATCAAACCGCTGGTCAACATTCTGACTGATGGTGTGTCTGGCGTATCCGACTATCAATCCCGTGAACTGCTCAATGATCGCTATCATCGGCTACAAATCATCTTTGCACCCAACGAGACGATTCCCATGGATGCCGTCGATAAGTTAGATCGGATGGAGCAGATTGCAGCGGAGTTTAATCTGGATGAGGCGGTGGCGTGGATTAAGAAGATGTGGCTTTAAGGGCGACGAATTCTCAATCCACCCTTCTCATCACCAACAACGCAATCAGCGTAATCAATGCCGCTGTCGATAAATAAAAACCCACATACGCCACCCCATAGTGTCCCGCCAGCCATGTGGCAATATACGGCGCAAGCGATGCACCCAATATCCCAGCAAAGTTAAACGCAATTGAAGCCCCCGTGTAGCGCACCGAGGTTGGAAATAGCCCAGCCAAAGCTGTACCGAGAGGTCCATAG
>CAYJTU010000069.1:0-3413 GCA_964373105.1 uncultured Moraxellaceae bacterium
TCTCTTGGGTGCTGACGGTGAGATGAATGCATTAGTCGGTCGTCATCTGGCCGAGCACGGGGTTGGAAAAATACTGCTTGCTAACCGAACCATGGAGCGAGCCAATCTTTTGGCGGAAGAGTTACGGGCCCATTTGCCTGTTGAGGTGATCCCTTTTGAGCAGTTAGATAGCGCATTGCCACGTGCTGATATTGTCTCGAGTTCAACGGGCAGTATTCATGCTGTCATTAGTCTGGATATGGTCAAGCGAGCACTTAAAGCACGGCGGCACCGCCCTATGTTAATGGTCGATTTGGCCGTACCGCGGGACATTGAACCCAGTATTGCAGCATTGGATGACGTGTATTTGTATACTGTGGACAATCTGCAAGGGGTGATCGAAGGTAATCTTGCACAGCGTCGTCAGGCTGCTGTTGAAGCTGAGGTGATGGTCAGTCAGCTCGCTGCACAATACATGCAAGCGAATCGTGCGCAACAAGCGGGTCCCGTGATTGCACATTATCGTAAACAGATGGATGCGTTACGCTTGCAAGAGTTACAACGGGCCAAACAATTAATTGCGCAAGGTGTGGAACTTGATGAAGTCCTTGATCGTTTATCGCAATCGGTCATGGCCAAACTGCTGCACAAGCCATCACAACTTATTAAAGAAGCCGCCATTGATGCGGACAGCGAACGTTTGACGTGGATCATCAAAGGGTTAGGGGTAGATAATAATGAACAAAGCGAATCGGTCGAAGCCAAAGAATAGTGTGATGCGACGCTATGTCGTGAGTGCCTGCGTATTGGTGGGTTTAGGTTACTCAAGTAGCGTTTTTGCTGAATGGCAGTTTGACAAGGAAAAAAGTCGAATTAGTTTTTTGACCACTCGTGAGAGTTTTGCTCAAATCAAAGGGGGCTTTCATCACTTTGAGGGCCGGATTAAAGGCAGTCCTGAAGACCCTCTACATACCGCCGCAAACTTCACGATTCAAACCAGCAGTATCTCGACGGGACTTGGGATCAGAGATAGTGCGCTACGGGGAGGTGCTTTTTTTAATGTCAAAGCATATCCGACCATGGAATTCAAAAGTACCAAAATCAGTCGCATCGATGCGACCCATGCGACTGTTCGCGGTGATCTTACGATGCTGGGGATCACCAAGCCGTTGGTGTTTGATGTCACCTTGGATAAACCTGTGATCGATGACGTGACCAAGGTGGTCAAGATAACCGCATTGGCGACTATGAACCGTTATGATTGGGGCATGACCACTTTTGTACCGGCCGTAGGTCCTGAGATCACAGTACGTGTTGATGCAGTCTTGATCGATGATGGGAGTGACGCATCCAATAATGTAGTGCGATAGTCTTTTTTGGTTCATGGCATTAAAAAAGGGCGCTGATCAGATCATGGCACCCTTTTTTTATTTCACGTAATCACCACGCTGTTATTTTTCAACAAAGGCGCGTTCAATCACATAGTCACCCGGATCGCCCATACGCGGCGATACCGTCAGACCATGTTGGTCAAGCATGATGGAGAGGTCATGGAGCATGGTTGGACTCCCGCACATCATCACACGATCCGTTTCTTTGTTGAAACGTGGCAGTCCGATATCTTCAAACAGTTTGCCATTTTCAATCAACGTAGTAATGCGGCCCTGATTGCGGAACGGTTCGCGTGTCACGGTCGGGTAGTAAATCAGTTTGTCCTTGACCAACTCAGCAAAGAATTCGTCATTCGGAAGGATGTTTTCGATCAGATCGGTATAAGCCAATTCATTGACTTGACGTACGCCGTGTACCAAGATGACTTTTTCAAAGCGCTCGTAAGTCTCAGGATCACGAATCAAAGAGAGGAATGGCGCAAGTCCAGTGCCTGTCGAGAGCATATAAAGGTTTTTACCCGGTAATAGATCATCCAACACCAGTGTGCCGGTTGGCTTTTTGCTCATCAACAGCTCATCACCGATTTTAAGGTTTTGTAGGATAGAGGTAAGAGGACCGTCTTGGACCTTAATCGAAAAAAATTCGATTTCATCTTCATAGTTGGCACTGGCAATCGAATAGGCACGGAGTAAGGGTTTTCCATTCACTTCCAGTCCAATCATCACGAATTGACCATTTTTGAAGCGTAGGCCCGCATCACGGGTGGCTTTAAAGCTAAATAACGTATCATTCCAATGATGTACATGAGTAATACGTTCTGAGTTAAATGCTGCCATAATGTCTCTATCGTGTTGTTGAATGTTGGAACAAGAATGTCTGCGTTTACACTAGGCAAATGTCATAATGCGGTGCAGAAAAGAATTCGCTTGTGCGCTATTCTACCGAAAAGTTTAAACGGATAATCCTGTTTCATTTTATTTTAGATATAAGGAAAAGTGATGAACTTAGGGGGTTTGCTGTAATGCAACCGTTTATTTGCACATGATTTAGAGGTAAAGCGGGAACGATTTATCCAAACCAACACTATTGAAAAGTACCGTGATGTATTTTTTAATCTTTTTCACCTCAAGTTTTTAGAGTCATTCATGGTTCATACCGCAAGCATTACAGTTCCTATTATTGGCTATGTACACACACCTTACGTGGAGAAGTTTGGGGTTCCACGTCAGCCCAATCTTGTGGATGTTGAAGGAGTGATTGAGTTTGTTGCCCCCTATGATCAGCCTGCGGCATTTGAGGGTTTAGAGGGCTTTAGTCACCTTTGGTTGATTTGGCAGTTTCATCAAAATCGCGAATTAAAAAAATTACCGGATGATGAAAATGTGGATCATGATGGCTCCAATGAAAGCTTCGTTCCAGAGCCTTTTCGACCACAAATTCGTCCACCGCGTTTAGGCGGCAATGAAAAGATAGGGGTCTTCGCCTCCCGTAGTATGTATCGTCCTGCGCCGCTGGGTTTGTCGGTGGTTCGTTTGGATCGGATCGAGGTGGTGGATGAACGTGTGCGGTTGCATATCATCGGTGCTGATTTGGTAGATGGCACACCGCTGATTGATATCAAACCTTATGTCGCGTATAGCGATTCAATTTCGGCAGCGGTCAGTGGTTTTGCAGTGGAAGCACCAAAGTTACACCCCGTGTATTGGACACGAATGGCACTTTGGCAGAAACATCAACTGATTTCACTTCATGTTTTAACCAGTAATCAGTTACCCTTAATTGAACGAATTCTTGCGCTTGACCCCCGACCTGCATATCAGACTGATGGGCAGCGTGATTATGGCATGTCATTTGATCGGGTGAATGTGCGCTTTGGGGTGCAAGCAGATGTGATCTGGATTAAAGAGATCACCGCGAGATAACCGCGATTTGAGTGAAATGATGTTGTAATCGAATGATGCGGTATGGATAGCAGTGAGCAATGGAATGAATGTTATGACCAGCAAAAAAATGCACATGAGTGCGGGCCCTAAATTTGCTGA
>CAYJTU010000069.1:3423-17206 GCA_964373105.1 uncultured Moraxellaceae bacterium
TGAATGTTATGACCAGCATAATTAGATTCTCCATCCAAGTTGATGTGCGTTGGTGCTTGGATGAGCTGTTTAAAGATGGACGAATTACGCAGCGCGATGTCAATCTCGTGACGACCACGGCTCGACGTAAGGAGCAAAAGAACTGGCATCCGCTATTAATCATTGCCGATTTTGGTTTAGTCGACTTATTACATACTCAAGCCCCAGCAATGTCAAACACAGAAATTCCTAATGTTTCAAAATTAACCATCGATGTTTTAACGCTGTGGCTGTCACAAAAAGCTGAAATACCGATTTATCGTATCGACCCACTCAAGGTGAATGTGCCTGCGGTAACTGCCATCATGTCGATAGAGTTTGCTGAACGACATCAGATTTTGGCTGTGGCCGTTGACGCAGATACGGTGACAATTGGGAGCGATCAGCCATTTTATGAAGATTGGCTGGACAATCTTGCGCATACACTCAAACCGCGCAAAATTAAACGGGTGATGCTCAGTCCCGTGCAATTGGTACGCTATTTGGCAGAGTTTTATCAAGTGACGCGGGCCATTGCCGGAGCAAAAGGTAATGGCGGGAGTGAGACTGCTGCAAAAGGCGTTGAAGCCTTATTGCAACTTGGCGATGTGCAAAACCCTGATGCAAATGACCAGCATATCGTGCGCATCGTCGACTGGTTGCTGCAATACGCCTTTGATCAGCGCGCCAGTGATATCCACCTTGAACCACGCCGTGATCAGGGACGAGTCCGCTTTCGGATTGATGGCGTGTTGCACACTGTCTATGACATGCCTGGGCCGATCTTACTGGCCGTGGTATCACGGATCAAAATCTTAGGCCGGATGAATGTCGCGGAAAAACGCAAACCCCAAGATGGTCGTTTAAAAACACGCACTCCTAAAGGCCTAGAAACAGAACTTCGTCTGTCGACTCTGCCAACTGCGTTTGGTGAAAAGATGGTGATGCGGATATTTGATCCTGAAGTGTTGGTTCGATCTTTTGAGCAGTTAGGTTTGAGTGGCGATGATCTGGCGAAGTGGAAGCAGATGGCTGCGCATCCCAATGGCATTATCCTGGTGACTGGTCCAACGGGTTCAGGAAAGACCACAACACTGTATTCGACGTTGAAGCAACTCGCGACCGATCAAGTCAATGTCTGTACCATCGAAGACCCGATTGAAATGATTGAACCGAGCTTCAATCAGATGCAAGTCCAAGGCATGATAGAGCTGGGCTTTGCGGAAGGGGTGCGTGCGTTGATGCGTCAAGATCCCGATATCATCATGGTGGGTGAGGTTCGTGATCAAGACACCGCGGATATGGCGATTCAAGCCGCATTGACTGGACATTTGGTGCTGTCTACTCTACATACCAATGATGCACCAAGTTCATTGACCCGCTTACATGATCTCGGTGTGCAGCCGTTTTTGACGGCAGCGACTATTTTGGGGGTGATGGCTCAGCGACTGGTGAGGACGCTGTGTCCACATTGCAAAGTTGCGGTAGATACCGATGTAGACGTCTGGAATCAATTGGTCAGCCCTTGGAGAAGTGAGCCACCAGCAAAAGTCTATCACGCAGTGGGCTGTGAGCTGTGCCGCGGCACTGGCTATCGAGGCCGAATGGGCGTCTATGAGATCCTGATTTTGTCGACAGAAATGAAGCGCATCATTGGTGATGGCGGCTCGCTGACGCAGATCAAGCAACAAGCTTATCGTGAAGGTTTGCAGCCACTACGCCTTGCCGGTGCCCGTCGCATTGCTGAAGGCGTGACCACGCTCGAAGAGGTGATGCGAGTCGTGCCTTTGAGTTAATGTTTTTAACTTAGTATCATGGGTTAAGTGGTTACTTATTGCTTCAGTTTAAGAGGATAGGCGTTTGTTCGATTATTTGGTGTTTATTGGTCGTTTTCAGCCTTTTCATTTGGGGCATCTCGCCGTTATCCAAACGGCTCTGGCACAGAGCCAACAGGTTATTCTGCTGATTGGTTCTGCAGAGCAACCGCGTAGCACACGGAATACTTTTAAATTTCATGAACGTGAAACGATGGTGCTATCGGCATTTGAACCTGCTGATGCTGCACGTATACGCTGTGTACCCTTGGTCGATATACTCTATAACGATGTGCGCTGGGTAAAATCAGTAGAGGATGCGGTGCACTCCGTGACAGGGGATAACCAAACCTTAAAGATTGGTTTAGTTGGACACTATAAAGATCGGACGTCGTATTATTTATCATTATTTCCGCGTTGGGAGACGGTATCGGTTGACAGTTATCAGGGTATTTCTGCGACCCCCATTCGTGATGCCTATCTTTTAGGGGCGATGCCAAGTCTTGAACGTGTTCCCACAAGTACCATTGATTTACTGACTGCGTTTCAGCAAACCGACGACTATCAAGCGCTGCAAGAAGAGGCGCGCTACATTGTCGATTACAAAGAATCTTGGTCTCATACCCCTTATCCCCCGACGTTTATGACCGTGGATGCGGTATTAGTACATTCAAACCATATTTTATTGATTGAACGTGGACAGATCCCAGGCAAGGGATTACTTGCCTTACCTGGAGGCTTTCTTGATCCCGATGAAACCCTCTTTAATGCGTGTCTGCGTGAACTGCGTGAAGAAACTAATCTGGGACTGACCGATGCCACACTTCGTGCCGCCTACAGATCACAGCGAACCTTTGATGAGCCGCATCGCTGTGAGCGGGGACGTGCCATCACACAGGGTTTTTATTTTGAGTTAGATGGTGCTACACCCTTACCTGAAGTGCTTGGCGGTGACGATGCCAAGCATGCGTTTTGGTTGCCGCTGGCTGATATTCGGTCCGATCAGCTATTTGAGGATCATTTTGCGATTATTGATGAATTTTTGCATATCGCGGCGTCATAAATAATCAATGACTTATTTCACTTTAAACTGTTGTCGTAGCCATTGAATCGGTTTTCCAACGATGGGCAGATGCTGCAAAAGCTCTTCAGCCGCATCCCAATAATCACGATGCTCAAGGACCAAACCTTGGGCATTAAATTTTAAATGTGACCCGCCCACGATGCTGTAATCTTTTCCTTTGAGTGAAAATTTAAACGTCCATGTCACAAAGGCTTGCTGATCCTGTATGATTTTTTCTGCGATGATGAAGCGGGGGTTGTCTGTCGACTGAAACATATGGATAAAGATTTTCTCGATTGCAGCAATGCCATGAACGTCATTGAAGGGATCTTTAAAGCGGGCTTGCGTTTCATAAAAAAGATGGCAATCTTCGACTTTGTCAGCGGTGAGGGTGCTATACCAATGTAATAGATCATCCAGCTTATTCATCTATTTATACCTTCAGAAATTGGTTAAATAAAGCAAATCGCCAACGGTACGGGAGCAACCGGATGATTTTCAATACATACGTAAAACGGTAAGGAAAATGAATTTCAAAGCGTCCAGTGCTTAGACCCTTCCAAATTGATCTTGCTGCTTGCTCCGGTGTTTGAAGCGCAGGCATTTTGAAGTCATTTTTTGCAGTGAGCTCAGTACGCACAAACCCCGGATTGATCAGATAAACATTCAAGCCTTTTGGATGCAAGTCGCTGTACAGAACCTCGGCAAGGTTAATCAGTGCGGCCTTGGTCGGTCCATAGGTACTGGCATTGGGTAAACCCATATAACCCGCTACGCTCGCAATCAATGCAATTCCGCCGCTACCCTGTGCCAACATGTCGGGCAATACGGTTTCTAGTCCCGCATAAACACTGCCTAAGTTCAGTTGGATGGTACGCTGTGCCGTCAATGCTTTGATTTCCCAACTACGTTGGGGAAGATAGTCTCCAGCACAGAAGATGACGAGGTCTACGTTGCCCTGTAAACGGCGAGTTTCGGTATAGGCGGGTTGCCAGGCATCGTTATTCAGTACATCAAATGCGACGACATGCGCTTTTGCATAGACATCCGCGAGCGCATGCATTTGATCTGTTCTTCGTGCCGATAAGGTGACTCTTGCACCCACGGACAAGGCAACTTTGGCGATTGCGGCGCCGATTCCGCTGGAAGCACCGATAATCCATAGATGCTGATCTGACCAATTGGCTATCGGAGTATTGAGGGATGTGTGCATGATTATGTTCTTCTCTTGAAGACTAAAGTCACTTGCCCCACTTCAAAGCCAAATTTCGTCATCCGCGTTCGATTAATGATGGTTTGATTGTCGATCTGGTACATCCAATCATCCATCTGTACATCATAGGTTTTCTGATCGACGGGCAGTCTTAAAGTATAGTTCCAGTGTAATGCGTTTCCAGCGATCGTTCCTCGTGCATGACCAATGACATCACTCGCACGACCATCCCAATGTTCTGCTTGATCGGATGTCAGTGTCCAAATTCTTTGCTGAGTAGATCCGTCATCATATTTAAAGCGCTCATCCAGAATCAGTTGGTCATTTTTCAGCGTCCCGATGATTTGAACATGAAAGCGTTTAACAACCTCACCATTACGCTTTTGAAACATCCCCCAGCCATCGGTTGTTCCAACAAAGTATTGTGCCAAATCAAGTTTTAGTGTATTGTTTTGATATTGATCAATATTTTGAGATGCGCAAGCAGACAATGCCAAGCTTACAATGACTAATGATGGCACTTTCACGATCATTCTCCTCAAATGGATGAAGGGCTATCGGATATTAAGTAAGCGATCAATGTTGCACGCTTAACGAGTGTTTACTGAGTAGGAATTGATAGACATTGGTTTTTCCTTCATCGAAACCCGCAATGCAATAGGCGTAGTAAAGTCGCCAAATACGCATAAAACGTTCATCAAATCCGAGTTGCTGAATGCTTTCTTGATGAAGGTCAAAAGCGTGATTCCAGCGCCGTAGAGTCTCTGCATAATCGGCTCCAAAAGCATATTCTGCATCAATACTCAAGCCAGCAATGGCCGCATGGCTGGTGAATCGTTCCGGGCTGGGTAGCATGCCACCGGGGAAAATGTATTGCTGGATAAAATCGGTGCTACTGCGATACCGCTCAAAGATTTTTTCATCAATCGTGATGGATTGAATTAAGGCTTTTCCACCGAATTTTAATTGTTTTGCGACGATCTCAAAGTACTCATGCCAGAATTGCTCACCGACGGCTTCAAACATTTCGATCGATATAACGGCATCGTACTGACCTTTTAAATCGCGGTAATCACATAACTCAAGCGTAACCCAATGCTCAAGATGTTGATCAGTTATTCTTTTCTGAGCGATTGCAAGCTGAGAGGGTGAAATGGTAATACCGTGGACATAGATGTTTTGATGGGCGGCATGTTCAGCGAAGCCACCCCAGCCACATCCAATTTCCAGGACGTGGTCGCCAGCTTGCAATTGGAGCGACTCAATGATTTTTTGATATTTTGCGGTTTGAGCCTCAAGCAGTGTTTGGTTGTAATCCCCGTCAAACACTGCACTTGAATAGGTCCAACTTGGATCAAGCCAAAGTGCATAGAATTCATTGCCTAAGTCATAGTGCGCATGGATATTTCTTTTGCTTCCTTTTCTGGTATTTGGACGGAGTAAATGACGCAGGCGATACCAAATTTTAGTAAACCATCCACCAGAGATCACTTGGCTAAGCGCATTTTCATTTCTGATCGCTAAGGTTAGTAGAGCGATTAAATCAGGTGTATCGATCCAGCCTGCTTCATAGCCTTCAGCAAATCCAATATCTCCAGCACGGACAATACGACTGCAGACACGCCAATCATTGATCTGTAACGTTGCACTGAGGGGTTGATGAAGCTCTCCAAATGTCAGCTTTTGACCTTCTGGCGTGATCACCAGTAAGTGGCCGACCTTCATACCCGACAAAAGGCTTAAAAAAAACTTTCCAGCTGTTGGGGTATGCCGTGCAGAGGGGGTGAGAGTATTAGTTTGAGTCATTCTTATTCTCCTCGGAAAAACTGACACGGCGTTCCGGTGCTGCTGGTTTGCTAAAGAGCGGAACGCGTTTCAACCAAAGTTTGAGTGCTTGCCAATGAATACCGGCAACGATGCCGATGGTTAAGAAGGGCTGTGATAGCAGTGCCTTGATCTGCTGTTTTGAATCCATGATTTTAAGATCGCCACTAATCGCTGTTTTGATCAGGAGGCCTTGTTCATCATAGTAATCAATACTGGTAAAGACGTTTTTTGCGCTATCGTGGAAGCGGAACCGATAAGTGCCTTTGACTTCACAAAAAGGCGATACATAGAACATTTTTTTGCATGCCATTTTACTCTCTGAATTAATCGGCTGATTATTCTCGGGTCTCAGTAAGTAGCAATGCGTTTCGCCAAATGTATTATTCACCTCAGCCAATACTGCTCGCAGCGCATGATTGCGGTCATAGCAATGCCAAAAACTAACGGGGTTAAAGACAAAGCCAAATACACGTGGGAAGGTCTGCAACCAAATTTCGCCATCAGCATGGATGGTTTCATCGCGCAGTAGTGCGCGAATCCATGCTTCCAGACTTCCACCATCATGCGCGCCATAATCGCGGCTACGCAGGGATAATAATCGAAAGCGATTTATCCCAAACCAAATGGAGTTGGTTTCTTCAAGTCGCGCTAAGTTCAGTCGTACGAAGAATACTGGATAAATAAATCGATGATAGACCGGTCTAAGTCGTTCGTGAATGACTCTTCCTCGGATCAAAAATGCCGGTGCCGTGTTCATGGTCTACACCTTTGCCCAATGGGGTGATAGGCCAAAATCAGCAACCACACGCAGTGCAGACGTTAAACCATCTTCATGAAAGCCATAACCAGTCCATGCTCCCACAAACCAAACCCGATTTTTGCCCTGAATCGATGGAAGATGTTGCTGCGCTGCAATGGCTGCGTGATCAAAAATCGGATGCTCGTAGTCAAATTGAGCGAGCACAGAGCCCGCTTGCGGCTGCACAAATGGATTGAGCGTTAATATGACCGGCGTTTGAAAGGGTAAATTTTGCAACTGGTTGAGCCAATAGCTCACACAAACGGGACGTCCTCCATCAACCGCGCTACCACCGATATAATTCCATGCTGACCAGACTTTTTTGCGCTGTGGCATCTGCTTGATATCGGTATGCAGAATTGCAGTGTTGGTTTGATAGCGGACGCTGGATAATATTTTTCGCTCGATTTCACTGGCGTCCACAAGCATTTTAAGTGTTTGAGGGGGATGAGCCGCGCATACTACCGCATCAAAATTTTCGATACCGATGCTACTGGTGACAAGGACGCCATCGTCAGTCCTTTCGATGCGATGGACGGGTGTATTCAGTCGATACTCTGAAATCGTATTTTTTATTTTATTGACATAAGCCCGTCCTCCACCTTTTACGGTATGCCACTTAGGACGATCACTCACTTGCAACAGGGCATGGTTCAGACAGAAACGAAGAAATGTACTCGCCGGAAATTGCAAAATGTCTTGCGGTGAGCTAGACCAGATTGCAGCGGCCATTGGCAATAAATAGCCGTCTCGAAACATTGTACTATAGGCACCATAATCTAAGAGTTGTCCTAAAGTTGCACCAGTCATCGTCACTTGCGCTAAATAATTTTCAGCTGATCGGTTAAATCGCAAGATATCTTTCAACATGATCAAAAATTGCGGTGAGAAGATATTGTTACGTTGGGCAAATACACTGCCGAGATCTGTACCTGCCCACTCCAGTTCACCGTTATTAAGCGATACGCCAAACGACATGTCACTTTCATAACTTTGGACATCCAGTTCTGCAAGCAGTGCAATCAAGTTAGGATAGGTACGCTCATTAAAGACCAAGAATCCCGTATCGACCGGAGAAGTTTGGCCTTCTAAAGTCACGTCAACAGTATTGGTATGCCCGCCTAAATATCCTTCAGCTTCGAAGAGGACTACATCGTGCAGGCGACTCAGAAAAAAGGCTGTCGCGAGGCCAGAAATACCTGAGCCAATCACTGCAATGCGCTGCCGACTTTCAATCATGACATCATCCGGTTAAGTTATGAGACTAACAACGTTTTCGTGGAGACATATCCAATAGCACGCTTAAGTGGTAACATTACTACTAATGCAGCATAAAAGCTACTACATAGTATCGAGAATTTACTGATGAGTATTTTTGGTAAACTAAGTTTTAAAGATCAAGCATTTAAGCTCCGTGAAGATGCGATCCTTGATGCCGCGACGACCATATTGGGCAACAAAGGATATGATCTGATGACGATGGATGATGTCGCTGGTGCGATAGGCATTTCCAAACCGAGCTTATATAAACACTTCAAATCTAAAGAAGAATTGGTTGGTGAGGCTTTAATACGTTTGATTGATGGTGCGATTGATTATTTAGGGCAAATGGATGATCAGCTCCCGGCTTTACAAAAATTATCATTACTACTCGAATGGGCACTACGCGTAAGGCTAGATGGGGGTATTCCTTTTCTGCCTTCCACAAGTGCGCATGTCAGAGATATGCTGATGCGCAATCTTAAATATGTCATGCGGGTCGTGAAGCTCAATGGTCAGTTAGAGGCACTGGTTGTTGATGCACAAAAACATCGTGATCTCAGTCCTTCATTGCCTAAAGATGTTATTTTATTTAGTTATTATGCTCGGACATGCGATCCTACCGTAGAGTATTTACAGCAATTCAGCAAGATGGAGCATGACGAGATTGTTAAACATATGCTGCATGTTGCATTTCATGGGTTCAAGGCTTAAGACGAGCGGCTGTTTATGAGGTGAATGATCACTTCAAAATTGATAGTCGTTAAAGACTCCTCAGTCCTAACACGCTTTAAAATACAAAAAAACGCCTTATTTAGGCGTTTTTTTGTCTCGTACCGTGTTAATGAATGTTAGTGCGAGCCATCCACGCGATGCTCTGCACTGACAAACGCTTCAACGTGTGGCGTTTGACCATGCAGACGTAACGGTTTATTGCCCGTTAAGGCTCGAAGCAGGACATAGAACACCGGTGTTAGGAATAGGCCGAAGAACGTCACGCCGATCATGCCTGAGAATACTGCAACCCCCATCGCATGACGCATCTCTGAGCCTGCGCCCGTTGAGAGCACCAAAGGCAGTACACCCATCACAAACGCGAGGGACGTCATGAGAATCGGACGTAAGCGGAGGCGACTGGCCTCGACAGCAGCTTGCATCGGCGTACGTCCAGCAAACTCAAGTTCTCGGGCAAACTCAACAATCAAAATCGCGTTCTTCGCCGAGAGACCAACCAAGACGAACAGCCCGATCTGAGTGAACACGTTGTTTTCACCATTCGAAAGCCAAACCCCTGTCATCGCTGCCAAGATCCCCATCGGGATAATCAAGATGATCGATAACGGTAAGGTCAAGCTTTCATACTGCGCAGCAAGCACTAAGAAGACCAGTAGAATGGAGAGCGGGAAGACCCAAATTGCGGTGTTACCGGCAATGATTTGCTGATAGGTCAATTCAGTCCATTCAAAGCTGATACCTTTGGGTAAGGTCTCCGCAGCAATGCGCTTCACCGCATCTTGCGCTTGGCCTGATGAATAGCCAGGTGCTGCGCCGCCACTGATATCAGCAGACAAGAAGCCGTTATAGCGCATGGCGCGTTCAGGGCCAAAGCTTGGTTTGATATACATCAAGGCGGAGAGCGGAATCATATCGCCATTGGCTGAGCGTACTTTCAATAAACCAATATCCTCAGCTTTAGCCCGATAGGCCGCATCGGCTTGCACGCGTACCGAGTAAGTACGTCCAAACTTGTTGAAGTCATTGACATATAAACTACCAAGATAGATCTGCATGGTATTGAAAATATCAGGTAGAGCGACACCTAACTGATTTGCCCGCGTCCGATCTACATCCGCAAAGAGCTGAGGCACATTGACTTGATAGCTGGAGAACAGCCCAGCCAGTTCAGGCGCCTGACGTGCTTTGTTCAAGAATGCTTTAGTCGCATCATCCATCGCGGCGTAGCCGAGTGATGCACGGTCTTCAAGCTGGAGCTTGAATCCACCCGTGGTACCCAGTCCCGGGACTGGCGGTGGTGGGAACATCAAGATAAACGCCTCAGGAATCGCAGCAAACTTTTGATTCAGTTGTCCTGCGATGCCTGCCGCACTTAAGTCCGCTGTTTTACGTTCTGCAAAGGGCTTTAAGGTGACAAAGACAATCCCAGAATTTGAGCTGTTGGTAAAGCCGTTAATCGATAGGCCTGGGAACGAAACCGCACTTTCAACACCGGGCATTTTTAAGGCGATATCGCCCATGTCGCGGATGACTTTTTCAGTGCGATCTAACGTTGCACCATCAGGCAATTGGGCAAACCCGATCAGGTATTGCTTGTCTTGACCCGGGACGAAACCGTTTGGCACTATTTTGAATAGACCCACTACAGCAATCACCAGTATGAAATAGACACCCATCATGACTGCTTTACGTGAAATCACCCGTTTAACGCCGCCACTATAGGCCGTTGATCCGCGACCAAACAGACGATTAAAACCACGGAATAACCAGCCCAGATATTTATCCATCCAGCGGGTCAGCGCATCTTTTGGTTCATCACGTCCTTTCAACAGCATAGCCGCTAGCGCTGGGGAGAGCGTCAGCGAATTAAAGGCTGAAATGATCGTCGACATCGCAATCGTCAGTGAGAACTGCTTATAGAATTGCCCAGTGAGGCCACTGATGAAGGCCAGCGGTACAAATACTGCGATCAGTACCAACGCAATCGCAATAATTGGTCCAGATACTTCGCGCATCGCACGATAGGTCGCATCACGTGGGGATAAACCGGCTTCGATGTTTCGTTCAACGTTTTCACCGACCACGATCGCGTCATCGACGACAATCCCGATCGCAAGCACCAGCCCAAACAGACTCAGCGCGTTGATGGAGAAGCCAAAGAGATGCATCACGGCAAATGTACCAATCACTGAAATCGGGACTGCCAGTAAAGGGATAATCGATGCACGCCATGTTTGCAAGAACAGAATCACCACGAGGACCACAAGGGCAATCGCTTCAAGTAATGTATGAATCACCGCCTCAATTGATGCACGAACAAACTGTGTGGGGTCATAGACGATCGAGTAGTCCATGCCTTCGGGCATATTCTTCTTCAGTTCAGCCATCGTCTTGCGGACATTGTCTGAAATCTGAATCGCATTGGAGCCCGGTGCTTGGAAGATCGGAATCGCTACAGCAGATTTATTATCAAGCAAGGAGCGTAGTGCGTATTCAGAAGCACCCAGTTCAATACGCGCAATATCTTTGAGCCGTGTTACCGCGCCAGTATTGCTGGTTTTGACGATGATATCGCCAAACTCTTCTTCATTTTGCAAGCGACCTTGCGCATTAATAGAAAGCTGTGTATCGACACCCGCAAGGCTAGGCGATGCGCCAATCACGCCGGCGGCCGCTTGAATGTTCTGTGCGCGAATGGCATCCACTACATCATTGGCTGATAGACCGACTGCTGCGATTTTCTGTGGGTCCAGCCATACACGCATCGCGTAGTCACCCGACCCAAAGAGCCCCACTTCACCCACGCCTTCGACGCGTGCGAGTTGGTCTTTGACATTGAGCACTGCGTAGTTACGTAGATAAGTCATGTCATAGCGGTTATTAGGGGAGAGTAAATGCACGACCATGGTGAGGTCGGGGGAGCTCTTGATGGTGGTCAAACCCAGTTGACGCACTTCGGCAGGCAAGCGTGCTTCGGCTTGCGATACACGGTTTTGTACGAGTTGCTGTGCTTTATCGGGGTCGGTTCCGAGTTTGAAGACCACATTGAGTGTCATCAAGCCATCCGTCGTGGCTTGGCTGCTCATATAAAGCATGCCTTCGACACCATTGATTGATTCTTCAAGTGGTGTGGCAACCGTCTCGGCGATCACTTTCGGGTTGGCGCCTGGATAGTTTGCACGGACGACGACAGTGGGAGGTGCCACTTCGGGGTATTCAGAGATCGGCATCACTCGCAGCGCAAGAAGCCCAGAGATAAAAATCAACAGTGACAAAACACCCGCAAAGATTGGGCGGTCAATAAAGAATTTTGATAAATTCATAGCGATAAGCCTAAGCGTAATATTTCATTAAGTAGAATCAACGCAACTTTTGGTGCAGCATTTATGCAAGATCAAAGTGCAAAACACCCTAAGACCAAAATTTAGGATTGGCCTCAGTTTATTTCGACAAGGATTTTTAAAGTTTGAGCTGTAAGAGCGAAACTTTATTAAGTCACTGTTTTCATCGGGACCATTTCAGGCGCAATTAATGCTCCTGATTGCACACGTTGTACGCCGTTCACGACAACCCGATCACCGATTTTGAGTCCAGCGGTGACGATACGAAGACCATCAACTGCAGTACCCAAGGTCACTTCACGATATTCGGCTTTGTTGCTGGAGTTGACGACAAAGACAAATTTCTTGTTTTGATCCGTACCAACTGCACGCTCATTGATCAGGAGTGCCGGTTGGGTATGGGACTGTCCCATACGTAGCCGTGCAAACTGACCCGCAATTAACCGACCATCGGGATTGTCAAAGACCGCTCGGACACGCACGGTGCCGCTCTTGACATCCACTTGGTTGTCGACGAGTTGCAGATGACCTTTGAATGGCGTATCAGTTGTTGCAGAGGTGCCCATCTGAATCGGCACACTAGCCAGAGCCGAGGTTGAATTTGCTGGAAGATCATTCAAGACGCCCGCTATAATGCGTTCATCAGCATCAAAACTGCCATAAATCGGATTCACGGATACCAGGGTGGTGAGGATCGGCGAAACATTGTCGATTAAAACGGAATTACCAACGGTCAACTCCAATCGACCCACACGACCACTGACTGGCGCGCGCACTTGGGTGTAACCGAGGTTTAACTGTGCAGTTTGCAAAGCTGCTTGCGCACTGCGCAGGTTAGCATCTGCGGCATTTTTGGAATTGACACTGGAGTCGAGTTCACGTTGAGCAATCGCTTGGACTGGAAGTAACTGACGTGACCGCTCTAACTCACTCTTGGTGAAGGTTGCTTGCGCTTGAGCTGATGAGACCTGAGCTTCAGCATTTTTCACCGCGGCGATAAATGGCGCTGGGTCAATCGTAATCAACAGGTCGCCTTTTTTAACCAAGGCCCCTTCACGAAAGTGTACGGATTGAATTGTTCCAGCGACACGTGAGCGAATATCTACACGATCGACGGCTTCAAGGCGACCTGAGAACTCATTCCAGATCGTGACATTGGTTTCTGCAACCGTTGCGACAGAGACGGGAGTGGCTTGTGGTGCGCTGGCGGCTGTTCCTGTCTCTGCTTTTGAGTCACATCCAGAAAGACCAATACTCGTCATCGTAATCAGGGTAGCTGTGGCAAACCATAGCGGATGCACACGAAATGACGTCTTTTTCATGATTTTTTCCTAGTTTAAACGGTGTTGCAGATAGAAGTTTTGATGAAGTGTTATTAAAAAATGTGGGTCATTAAACCGTATGGTTGGTAATTTGATTGATTGTGTATCGATTGATATGTAATATATACAGACCAAGAAACGTCGTCAAGCTTATTTGTATCGATTGATATAAAATATTTAAAATACTATTAAAATGGACAAGAAATCATTGCTTTGTAAGAAATCAGAACAGATAAATTGAATCATTCTTATAGTTAGAAAGTGATTTTTTTGAGTAGTAGTGTGTAAATTTTTTATTTGCGCTTCACTTTAGTTGGACTTGATTGCACTTTAATGACGGTGTTGAACCTTTTGGTGCGAACTGGATTAAGCGGTAAAATATATTAAATAT
>CAYJTU010000070.1:0-6378 GCA_964373105.1 uncultured Moraxellaceae bacterium
TCTGCAACAGGGAATGAGAAAGTCCAAAAAGGTTTTTATCCTTTGGTGGAAGGTTTTTTACGTGTACCTTTTGGCGATGTCGCTGCTATCGAAGCGCTGGCGAAAGATCATGATGACATCGTTGCTATTTTGGTCGAGCCGATTCAAGGTGAAGGCGGTGTGAATACCGCACCGCAAGGTTTTGTCTATCTTGAGGAACTGCGCGCCCTCTGCGACCAACACGATTGGTTACTGATGCTGGATGAGATCCAAACCGGTAATGGCCGTACAGGGCAATATTTTGCTTATCAGCATACCGCTATTAAACCTGATGTATTGACGACAGCCAAGGGTCTTGGCAATGGTTTTCCAGTGGGTGCGTGCCTCGTCCGCGACAAAGCCTCTGATCTCTTCAGTGCCGGCAACCATGGTTCAACATTTGGCGGCACCCCGCTTGCTTGCCGTACGGTGTATGCGGTCATTGAAAGCATTCAAAAGGAACAAGCTGTCGAGAACGCTGCAAAAATAGGCCAATATTTAAAAGATCGCTTTACAGCTGAACTCTCAAGCTTAGGCGTGATCGTGCGCGGCTTTGGCATGATGCTGGGTATTGAACTGCCACGCCCATGTGGTGAATTGGTTGCAAAAGCCCGTGATGAGCAACATTTGATTCTCAACGTCACGGCTGATAATGTGATTCGTCTACTGCCAGCACTAAATTTAAGCCAAGCTGATGCGGATGAGATCGTTACGCGTGTAGTGACTTTGGTCAAAGGATTTTTAGCGGATTAATTTTCTTATTAATTTTTTTTGCATAAAAATGGGCACATTAATTGCCCATTTTTTTATTTTTAAATTTTGTGGTCGCAGTTATCTAGCTTGGACATCATGACTGCATCTCAAATCGCCTGCATCTGGCTAAAATATTGTGTCAATGTCTCAATGCATCTGACTACTTTGAGGGGTTGTTCACGGCGCAGCGTTATGGCATAGACCGTATAATTAGGCTGCAACTCCCACTCTGGCAGGACCTCAACGAGTCCGCCAGTCTCATAAGACTCAGGCATATCCACAGAGAGTAACATCGTCAGACCATGACCCTGCTCAACCAAGGAGCGCATCAAAAAGACATTGTTGGTCGTCATTCTTGAGCCAAAGCGTACAACTTGCTCCTCACCGGTAATGCGATGCCGGAAATGCCGATCATGCTGTCCCTTGACCAACGTCAGACCGATATGCTCATGATGAACCAAATCAGTAGGGCTCTGTATCGGAGGGTGGCTGTTGAGGTATTCTGGTGACGCACACAGAATTAAACGTGTCAGTGCCATGGGCCTAGCAATCAGGCTAGAGTCAGCCAAACTTGGACTTAAGCGTACGGCAATATCAATACGCTCTTCGATTAAATCGATATAGCGATTATCCGCTTCAAAATGCACATTGAGCTGAGGATGTCCGCGTAGCCAGCTTGATAGCGCAGGCAACACATGATTGACACCGAGTTCAGGCGAGGTGGCAATTCGTAGGTCACCCACCAACTCATTGCGCAGCTCATTGATACGAACACGGCCCTGCTTGGCTGCAAGGACCATTTCATTACAACTTTGATAAAAAACACCGCCCGCTTCTGTCAGGCTCAGTTTCCGAGTTGAGCGATGCAAGAGCACAGTGCCCATTTCATGCTCTAACAGCCGAATCTGCTGACTGACCGCACTGGTGGTGATCCCCAATTCTCGCGCGGCACCACTAAATGAGCCACGATCAACCACGCTGACGAAAATCGCCATACTGCGTAAATTATCTAACATATTTTTAATATCCAGCGTAAAAAATACGCAGGGAAAAGCTCAGAAACCACTGGAGTCAATTATCGCTTTGGCAGCACCAGTGATGGATCCATCGGTTTACCATTTAACCGAACCTGGAATTCCAGCATCACGCGATTTGTTCCTGAAGACCCCATTTCTGCGACTTGTTGCCCCGCACTCACTTTGGTTTTTTCTTGTACCAACAATCGTTGATTGTGAGCATACGCCGTAATATAACCGTTTGCATGTTGAATGAGTACTAAATTGCCATACTCTGGTAAGCCATTGCTCGAATAAATCACGGTCCCTTCGGCCGCAGCTCGAACGGGATCTCCCGCATTACCCGAAAAACGTAGCCCTTTGATCTGTTGCGAGACATTGAAAGACTGCGTGACGGCATTATCAGTCGGCCAGCGCCATGCAATCGTGCCATATGCGGCCGTAGAACTTGGCTGCGATACGACTTGCGGTGGGGTATAGGCAGTCGGCGCAGGGCTAGATGTTGAACCCGCTGGCAAGGGCTGCGCGGTTAATGGACGATCTGGCGCAATCGGCACCACTTGTGCCCGAGTTCCAGAGTCAAGTAGACGCAAGCGTTGTCCCACATAAATCACATAATCACTGCCCACTTGATTCATACGCGCAATATTCTGATAATCAAGCCCATAACGCATAGCAATCTTACTGATCGTATCACCAGATTGCACGGTATAGAAAGTCGGTGCAGGCAATACCGCACGCGTTGGTTTTGAACTGGGTGCCGAAGCACAGCCCACCAGTGAAGTGACCACAGCAAGCAACACGACCTTACTGATCAAAGATGCTGATAAACGGCGTGGCATCGCTTCCAAAGCGGTAACTCGAATATGAAAATGCGACAATCTATTAACCCTCTTTATCGATAATCAATGTCATCAGCAATTATGCTGATGGATAAATCTACAAAAACACATCGCAATGCGAATGACGATCAAACTGCACGATTCAGGTTTAATGTTTGTTTTAAACTGACTAGCGTAGAATAACCAGTCGAATCCAGTCGAATCGGCGTAATACTCACAAATCCATCATTTAATGCTGCAAAATCTGTACGAAAGTGCTCTACCGATTCAATGCCAGATTGATTAATAAACGTTTGGGCGACGGGTTGGTGCAGCACATGATCCTGCCCAAGTGGATCGCCAGACTTCCCGACCCAATACATTTTTCGACCTCGGGGATCAATCTCACTGTACACGGGTTGCGAAACATCGCGCACCCCCATTCTGGTCACTTCAACTTGGCTTAACTCTGCCACATCAGGGATATTGATATTAAAAATATGTCCAGCAGGTAATGCGGGTACCCCTTGCAGCACAAAATCTCGTATCCACTGGGCAGCCACTTTAAAATGGATCGCATCTCGGTATTGCTTGGCATGGAGACCAACCAAGGATACGGCAAGTGCCGGTAATGCAAGCCCTCGCCCCTCAAAAGCAGCACCCACGGTTCCAGAATACAGGACATCATCGCCCATATTTGCACCAGAATTAATCCCGCTAATGACCAAATCAAAAGGCTCATCAAATAAGCCATTTAATCCGACATACACACAATCGGCAGGAAAACCGTTCACGGCCCAGAAACCATTCGGCAATTGAACAGGATGCAAAGGTCGATCCAAGGTCAATGCGCTGGAAGAACCACTCCGTTCGGACTCTGGCGCGACAACCACCACCTCAGCAATAGCTGACAATGCCTCTGCGAGCGCTAAAAGTCCTGGAGCAAACACCCCATCATCATTACTCAGTAAAATTCTCAATTCAAACTCTCAAAAGAACCGGTCAATCATTAGCATTTTTAAATATTTTAGGGAAAAATCCCTGTAGCATGATATTTAGCGCTTTATATGACTCAAAAAAGGCTGTGTCTACAAAAATAATGCAAAACCGCCGCAAAATCACCTAAAAGCAATGGCCTACAACTCGGCATAATACGCCTTACTTACTCATAGTTTATAATAGAGTCTCTATATGAATCGTATTCATCTCGCAACTAGCGCGGTTGTCACTGCACTGCTATCAACCTGTATCATGTCCACAAGTAGTTTTGCGGCGGAACCCACCAGCAAAGCACCAACCTCTAAAGTTGTAGCGACCAGTAAAGCGACCACTAAAATAGCCCCCAAGTCGCAAGTTGAGGTCGAAGGATCATCTGGCGCATCGCAAGAAGAAATTGCAACGATTGATGTCCTAAATGAAATTTGTCCCCAGATCCTCGGAACCAATAACAACAAAAACTTTCAGAAAGGCTATAGCAACCTGCTCGCTCAATTGCTGCCCTCCTTTAAAGACCCAGTCCTTGCGGTTGCCTCCATGCATACCGACCCTGACTATATGAAGATTCTAGCCAGTGCACGCACGCGAACACTTGCTGAAAAAACGACTGACAATCGAGATGTCTGCTTGGATGTCTTGCACTACCCCGCTCCAAAGCATAAAGCGGCTGCAAATAACGCGTCCGATCAATAATCATGTATTAATTAGAGTATCCTAAAACCCAAATATCAAGCCGATCAGAACACACTGATCGGCTTGATTAGCAAGAAATCCTTGCCAGCTCTCCACGCTTCGAGGGCCATTATCTTTGTCATCACTTGTCACTCTAAAAACCATGACAATCTATAGGATGCCTTGGTATATAATGCACCTCATCGATTTTCCATGACTTTATAAAGACGCCATCACGACATGACAACTATACTCGGCAACATTTCCATCGACACTTTTTTGACTGAATATTGGCAAAAAAAACCACTCCTCATTAAAAATGGGATGCCGCAGATTACAGGACTCTTAGAACCTGACGATATCCAAGAACTCGCCCTTGAAGAAGATGTGCAAGCCCGTTTATTACTGCAAAATCCTAAAAATCCCGAGCAGTGGCGCGTCAAAAAATCACCTTTTGTGGCAAGTGATCTCAAAAAACTACCTCCGCTGCACACACTACTCGTGCAAGCAGTCGATCACTGGTCGCTGGACGTCGCTAATCTATGGCAAGCGTTTGACTTTATTCCTCAGTGGCGCCGCGATGATGTCATGGTGTCTTATGCACCAGCAGGTGGTTCAGTAGGTCGTCACTTTGATCAATACGATGTGTTTCTCGTGCAAGGTCATGGCAGTCGCCGCTGGCAGTTGGGCCAATGGTGCGATAGCGAAACCAAGCTTGTACCCGATCAACCTCTACGCTTGCTCACGGAAATGACGGATGTATTTTTTGATGAAGTGCTTGAGGTCGGTGATGTGCTGTATGTACCGCCTAAACTTGCGCACTATGGCGTTGCGGTTGAAGATTGCTTGACCTACTCTTTTGGCTTTCGCATGCCCAATGCTGCCCAGCTTTTAGAGCGCGTCGTTGATCATGTCATTGGTGATTCCGAGCTCCAAACACCGCTCCAAGATCACCGTAATAAAGCTTATAGCGCAGGATTAATCAGTGCAGAAGAACTCGATGAGCTTCGTTTAAAGCTGATCACGACATTACAAGAGACACTACAGGATCCAGAAGCTTTCTCTCAAGCAATCCTGCCACTACTCAGCGAGTCGCGCGATCCAGACAATCTGCCTGAAGGCTTTGGTATCGCAAAGAGTGAACTAAAGCAGGCACTGAATAGTGGTGCAACGCTTCAACGGGAACCTGCGGGACGTTTAGTTTATCTACAAAAAGCCGCGGCGCTTGAATTCTGGTGGAATGGTGAAGAGGTTGACGTAGCAAATGCTCAGCAGACTATCGCACAAAAAATTGCGGATGGCTTGATCCTTGATCTATCCGATATTACGGTTGATGACTATGAGTTTGTCACTGAATGGGTCGGCGAAGGACGTATTATTCTCAATGAAATGGAATAAGTAGCAAAGTTAAAACAGGATTGATCAGGGTTGATGATGACGAAAATGCTTGTCATCGACCCATGTCTTTTTACTCCTCCTAAGTCCTCTATATTTCCCAATCCCCATATAGCACTCTAAAATTTTTCACCCACTCTACATTTGATTCAATTTTCATCCATGTTTTCCACTAAAAATACCATCACCAAAAGAAGGAGATGGATTTAATGGATATGAAACATGAGCATGGGTTGCAATACGATTTAGAACATTTGTTCAAACGTAATGCCGGTCGACGACAAGCCTTGAGACTTATTGCGGGTGTCAGCCTGGCGCCACTAGCCCTTATGGGATGCGGCAATGGTGACGGCTCAACGGTATCAACTTCGTCATTAAGCACAACCGATACCACAACATCCAGTACGACTACATCGTCGTCATCAACTTGTTCCGTCATCCCCACAGAAACTGGGGGACCGTATCCCGGTGATGGCACCAATTCGGTCAATGGTCGTGTCGTCAATGCATTAGTGCTCTCTGGCATTGTCCGCAGTGATCTTAAAGCGAGTCTGACCACAACCAATACCGCAGCAGGTATACCGCTCACCATCACACTTAAACTCGTGAATACGAATTCAAACTGCAGCTCACTGGTCGGTTATGTCGTGTATTTATGGCACTGCACAGCCGATGGATTATATTCGCTATATTCAACGGGCGTGACT
>CAYJTU010000070.1:6388-16944 GCA_964373105.1 uncultured Moraxellaceae bacterium
TAGTTTTTTACGCGGTGTGCAAGTTGCGGATGCTGATGGTTATGTGACTTTTGAGACGATTTTTCCAGGGTGCTATAGCGGGCGTATGCCACATATTCACTTCGAAATTTATCCCAATCTGGTGCAAGCGACAACAGCAACCAATGCCATCAAAACATCACAATTCGGCTTTCCTGTTGCGACACTGAATGATGCCTATACAAACGCGGCATATAGCAAAAGTGTCACCAATCTGGCACAGATAAGTTATGCGACTGATATGGTCTTTAGTGATGGTGTTGCGAATCAAATTGCGGCGGTCACAGGCAGCGTCTCTACAGGTTATGTCTCAACGCTGCCCGTGGGTATTGCGGTATAGCACTCGATCTATAGACATGTTGAATAGTATCGAGCGCTATTTGAAAATCTAAGATCTGATCATAATAATTAGATCTTAGATACGCGCCAGCCAACGCTTAACGATATTTTTGCTTTCTGGGATACCACCTTGGCCATCATAAACGTCTGGGTTGAATTTCCGCGTTTTGAGGATGTAGTTAAAGGTAAAGCTTGGCCACAGCGTTGTATTCTTACCGCTGGCATCCAGATACCAACTTGCACAGCCTGAACTCCAGACTGACTTGCTCATTTGTGCGTGGACTTCGTCAGTAAAGCGATTTTCATCTTCCTCTTTAACTTCAAGACTCTGATAACCTTGTTTTTTCATATAGCTCAATGCTTGACCGATATAGCGCGCTTGCGCCTCAATCATCAAAATAATCGAGTTATGGCCCAGCCCTGTGTTAGGTCCTGCCATAAAGTATGCATTTGGGAAATTACGCGTGGCAATCCCGAGGTAAGCATGCATGCCTTGTGCCCAATGTTCGGTAATGCTTAAGCCGTCTTTGCCTTTCATCGCAAACTGTGCAGCGTCACCAGTAATGTCAAAACCTGTGCAGAAAATGATGACATCCACGTCATGCGCAACGCCTGCGGAGACCACACTGTTTTCAGTGATGGCGTCAACCGCACCGACCAGCTTCACTTGCGGCAAATTGAATGCTTGCAAATAGCTGTTTGACATCAAGATGCGCTTACAGCCCATCGTATAATTCGGTGTCAACGCAGCGCGGGTCTGCTTGTTTTTAACAACGCGTAAATGTCGATAGGCCATCAACTGCCCCACTTTCATCACACGCGGGTCAATCACGAAACCCGCCGCAGAAGCTTCCAATGTCCAATAAATCTGCTTACGATAGAGCCAGCGCGAGAGTGGTTTTTGCTCAAGTTTATCGAGTGTTTTTTCTTTGTAGGCGTAGTCGAGTTTTGGCAATACCCATGCTGGTGTACGCTGAAACACGGTGAGCTGACCTGCAACTTTTGCAAGCTCTGGTACAACCTGAATCGCACTGGCACCTGTACCAATCAACGCAATACGTTTACCTTTTAAATCAACCCGATGATCCCACTCTGCCGAGTGCATCTTGATGCCTTTAAAATCATGCAGTCCCGGAAGATTAGGATAGGTCGGAATATGAATGGCGCCGCGTGCCGAAACCACAACCCGCGCGCGATACACCTGACCTGTGGTCGTGGTGACTGACCAATAATTCTCAGCCTCATGGTACTCACTGCTTTGCACACCGGCATTAAAGCGGGTATCGCGATAGAGGTTATATTTCTTCGCCACATGCTTCTGATAGTCCAAAATTTCTGGCTGCATGGCATAAGAGCGCGACCAACGATACGGCTCAAAAGAGAAACAATACATATGTGATGGGACATCACAGGCAGCGCCTGGATAGACGTTGTCACGCCATGTGCCGCCAAACTCATTGCCTTTTTCCAAGATCAGGAAGTCGATACCTGCTTTTTGTAATTCAATCGCAATTGCCATGCCGCTAAAACCAGCACCCACAATGATCACAGAGGCATCCATGCCGACAGTTACGTTGCCCAAGGCTTGCCCACTTAAATTACCCATTACCTACTCCCCAACCGTTACGCCAAAAGTCTTTTCGAACCCACCACGCTAAAACATTTAGTCGTATTAAATTCGCGCGATATTCTACCTGATTTACAAGAGTGATACCGAATACTATTTAAACTCATTTCACGCCACCCCCGAACAAATGTTCTGATCATTCCAGTCATGGCTTTGTACTCTTTTTAAGCAAAACTGCCACTGACTTACGCTAAGAGCTGCGTCAAAATCAAGCCAAGCAAGGCTTCTACGCTTTTTATGCCGTGATTGACTTTTCTGACAGAAATTGATTTTAGCGTGACCATAGGGAAGATTGCTCTTTCATGACAGCATCTACTCGTTCTCCCGCCATCACATGGAATTACACTGATGCATACACAAGATACTTTTATGGGCAAGGCACAAGGCCTCGGCCTGTACATGCTGACCCAGTTCGCGTCTAGCGATATCGCTGACCGTTTAAAAATACGCAAGCCCATTGAGGGGCTGCTTTATCAAGGCTCAAAAACTGGCTTTCAAATCGCAACTCAAGCCGCGCGTATTTTTACTCCTGCAAAATCTTCGGGCACTGCAACTCGCCTGCCCAGCCAAAAACGCAACAACCTGTTTGATCTGACACTGACCGATGAGCAGCAAATGACGCGTGACTCGCTGTCACGTTTCGCCAAAGAAGTCATCCGTCCTGCCGCACATGCTGCAGATGAAGCGCATGGCATTTCAAATGAATTACAAACTCAAGCCAGTGAACTGGGTCTCATGTATTACGCAGTGCCTGAAAGCTTAGGCGGCGCCGCGACTGAAGACAGCCTGGTCACCCAAATGCTCGCGCTTGAAGACTTAGGCCATGGTGACTTCTCTTTAGCGGCAGCGATCTACGCATCAGTGAGTGTTGCCAACGTACTGACTCGCTATGGTAGCGATGCACAGCAAAAGCAATATCTCCCGGCATTCATTGATGAGACCAAACCAGCAGTTGCATCATTAGCTTGTAATGAACCGACTGTCGTTTTTGATCCTTATAATTTGAAAACCACTGCCCGCGCAGAAGGTGACAGCTATATTTTGAATGGTGAGAAGTCACTGGTTCTGCTTGCTGCGGATAGTGAGCTGTTCATCGTCTCAGCACAACTTGATGGCCAACCTGCGCTGTTCATCGTTGAAAGTGGCCTAAACGGTTTAACACTTTCCGAAGAACCGGCTATGGGTCTCAAAGCGGCTAAAACTGCACGCTTACAGTTTAAAAATGTCCGTACACCAAAAGCCAACCTGTTGACCGAAGCCAACTATCGTGAATTCTTGGACTTAGGCGCTCTGGCCTCTTGTGCCGTCGCTGTAGGCACCGCGCAAGCCGTGCTGGACTATGTCGCTGTCTACGCCAATGAGCGCGAAGCTTTCGGTGAGCCGATCAGCCATCGCCAAAGCGTTGCATTCATGATTGCAGACATGGCGATTGAAATTGATGCAATGCGTTTGCTGACATGGAGCGCATGCTCTCTTGCAGAAGCGGGTAAACCTTTCCATCGCGAAGCGCATCTTGCACGCATTTTGTGCAGTGAAAAAGCCATGAAAATTGGTACAGATGGTGTGCAGCTACTAGGCGGTCATGGTTTCACCAAAGAACATCCCGTCGAGCGTTGGTATCGTGATCTGCGCAGTGTTGCAATCACCCAAAACGCCATCAGCCTGTAAGGAGCAAATCAAATGAATCTTGAAGTCCCTAAAAAGTTTTCGATGCTGGTTGAACAAGCGCATCAAGTTGCCGCAAACGTGTTCCGCCCAATTTCACGTAAATATGACAAAGGCGAACATGACTATCCAAAAGAGTTGGACATGCTGGCCTCCCTGCTTGATGGGATGAATGAAGGCGGCGAAAACGCGGCTGGTGCAGTCAGCGCAACCGGCAATCCTTCAGGCGGCAGCGATGGTATCGTCAAAAATGGCTCAAACATGTCTACCGCACTGGGTGCGATGGAACTATGCTGGGGTGATGCTGGGTTTATGCTCGCACTCCCACGCCAAGGTCTTGGTAATGCTGCGATTGGCGCGGTGGCTAATGAAGAACAACTCAAGCGCTTTCAAGGCATCTGGGCAGCGATGGCCATCACCGAACCGGGAACGGGTTCTGACTCTGCTGCGATCCGCACCACTGCGGTCAAAGACGGCGATGACTACATCCTAAACGGCGAGAAGATTTTCGTCACCAGTGGTCAACGTGCTGATGCGGTCGTGGTTTGGGCAACACTGGACAAAAATGTCGGTCGTGCTGCGATCAAATCCTTTGTCGTTGAACATGGCACGCCGGGTATGGAAATCGCACGCCTTGAACACAAACTGGGGATTAAATCTTCGGATACCGCTGCGATCAACTTCATCGACTGCCGCGTGCCTGCAGCAAACCTGCTTGGCTCACCAGAAGTTGATGTCCAAAAAGGCTTCGCTGGCGTCATGCAAACCTTTGACAATACCCGCCCTCTGGTTGCAGCGATGGCAGTTGGTGTGAGTAAAGCCGCTTTGGATCTGACCCGTGACCTGCTTAAAGATCACCTGTCTAAAGACTATGCGACGCTGCCGATCAATGCATCCTACATCGAGGCCACCCTTGATCGTTTAGAAGCGGATTGGGAAGCCTCTCGCTTGCTGACCTTGAAAGCAGCATGGATGGCGGATAACAGACAGCCGAACTCCAAAGAGGCGTCGATTGCCAAAGCCAAAGCTGGCCGTGTCTGTAATGAGATCACGCTGAAATGTGTCGAGCTTTGTGGTTCGGTCGGTTATAGCGAAGTGGAATTGCTTGAGAAATGGAGCCGTGACTCGAAGATTCTCGATATCTTTGAAGGTACGCAGCAAATCCAGCAATTGATCGTTGCGCGCCGTGTACTCGGCAAGTCATCTTCTGAATTGAAATAATGGTTTAGGTGCGTTGAAAAGGAAAAGCCCAGTTGAATAATGGGGCTTTTCCTTTTTAGGCTTTAAAACTCAAGCTGGGTACTGTCCCCACTACACAAACTTTATATAATACCTAAACCGCCAAGGAGAGTTGCAGCGCCAAGTACAAATGCCAGTAGAAAATAAAACAACGCCATTTTACGATTTGCAGGAACAGAGGCATGCTCGCATTGCCAAATCAGGGCGCGAAAAAATATCGCTTTATGGCTAAAGTAATAACTAACCAAATACATGCAGCCCCAAGCCATCAAGTATAAACCAAGTAAAACACTACCTAGACCTACCCGATCAGCGCCTGATGGGATACCTATTAATAGTGCTGAAACAAGCAAGATAACAAGTGCACCGAAGCAAAAAATACTCAGGAGAATACCTGTTTCATTGGGCAATTGATTACGTAATCGACCCTGTCTCATGGCGATAAATTTACTCACCTAAACCTACTTCCCAGACAACTTCGCAATATCCTTCAATACTTGCCCTGCATGCGACTCGGTATTCACACTCGCATAGTGATAAACAATCACGCCTTGCGGATCGATCAAAAAGGTCTCGCGCTTGGTATACGACAACGCACCAAAACCGCGTAAAACTTTAAATGACTTCGCCAGATCGTGCTGAGTATCGGCAAGTAGTGGAAAAGGTAAACCCAACTTATCGGCAAAGGCTTTATGCGAATTCACATCATTTAGGCTCACGCCGAGCACCGTAATATTCTGCTTCAAGTAAGTCGGATAAAGATCACGGAACTGACGTGCTTCCTCAGTACAGCCCGGAGAATCATCTAAAGGATAGAAGTAAAGCACCAGCCACTTGCCTTGATAGTCTTTCAAGCTATGCCACTGTTGATTCTGATCTTGCAGACGGAAGTCAGGCGCTTTCGTACCGACCCATTCACCTTTGGCAGTGTTGGTGCTACTTTTGAGTAATGTCTTTGGCTGTAAGTCTACTGACGTTGTTTCAGCATAAGCCGAGCATGCCAAAGCGCACAAACCGAGTCCACACAACAGAGGCGTTATTTGACTTCGAGGGATTAGTTTTAACATGATGTTTCTACGCTCCTAAACGTTCATGACTCCATGAAAATTGATGCTTAAATAAATAAGACCGACTATCTCATATAAATGCCAGATCATGTCATACCGATTCAATCTATACACATAAAAAAGCCCCACTTATAAAAGTGAGGCTTTCAGGTTGGCTTCGTTCTCGTTTAAGCTTCTGTTGGCTCTTTACTTGAACTATCTGCAAGAGACTGAACTGACGCAGACTCCACGATGCCGTATTTTTTCATCAGCGCTTTACGCTTAGCAGGCAAAATATTCGCCTTGGTCAAATCACCCTTATAGTGCTCAACCACGCGCTTATCCATGATCTTGAACCAGATTGACGGGATGTAGGCAGGCAGTAGCATAGATGCATAGCCTGATGGCAATTGCGGTGCTTTTTCAAAATGACGTAGCGCTTGGAAACTACGTGTTGGATGCGCATGGTGATCGGAGTGACGTTGCAATTGATACAAGAACAAGTTGGTCACAATGTTATTGCTGTTCCAGCTATGCTCAGGCATGGTACGTTCGTACTTGCCATCGGCTTTCTTCTGGCGCATTAAGCCATAGTGCTCGACATAGTTGATCACTTCAAGCAGACTGAAACCATAGACTGCTTGAATACCTAAAAATGGAATGACTTTCCGTCCAAAGACAGCAATCATTGCACCATACAAACCAGTGGTCATTGCCCAGCCTTGGATCAGTTCATTTTCCAATGACCAGAACTTTTTACCACGACGTGCTAGACGGGTCTTTTCAATTTCGATGGCTGATTTAAAGCTACCAATCACTGAGCGTGGGAAAAACTGCCAGAAGGTTTCACCCATTTTTGAACTTGCTGGATCTTCTGGGGTCGCAACGCGTTTGTGGTGACCATATGGATGCTCAACACGGAAGTGACCATAAGCTGTTGGCGCAAGCGCTAAATGCGACAACATTTGATGGAATTTGTCGCTCTTATGGCTCAGTTCATGGCCAGTATTGATCGCAATCCCATTGAGTGCACCGATTGATAGCGCAATCCCTAATTTATCAATTGCAGGCGTGTCTTTACGGGTATATAAGTAAGCACCCAAAAATAATGCGATATATTGCAAAGGTATAAATGCCTTCACTACTTTTGCGTAATAGGGATCGTTTTCGAGTTTTGCAACAATTTCTTCAGGCGGATTATTTTTATCATCGCCAATAATACGATCAAACATCGGAATAATGGCATGGATCATGATTGGACCAAACCAAGCCAATCCACGCATCTTTTTTGGTGCTACGCGATAAATCAAAAATGCACCGATACCAATCACAGGAACAGCAGGACTTAAGACCCACAGATAACGCTTCGCATCAACCCATTGATTCGAGTCAGCGTTTTGGGTTTCGGTAGGGTCTGCATCGAGCATTTCGATCATTGTTTGAGCATTCATGGATAGGGACAACCTGTCTTTATCAAGTGATCTATTATTGTGCACATGGCTTGACCATACCAGTTGTCAACGTCCGTAAGTTTTATGCTATCCCCCATATTTAAGATAATTCATCGCTATCGTCCAGAAAACATCACCAAAACCCCGAAAAAATTTTAAAACACTGAGCGGCTACATTATTTTGTGGATATTCTTGACCGCCTAGCGCTATGCTTTAGCAATTGTGAATAACGACATATAGAAGATCGATGGACGCACTTAGTCATATTCTTGAAGATATTCACCTCAGCCAAGCCGAATATTTGTACGTCAGTGGCCATGGTGATTGGTTAGTAGATCTCCCGCAACAATCCGCTGTCATTATCTATGTCGTCACCGCAGGACAGGCCTGCGTCTATTTTAACGATAAAACGATAACGCTCGATACGGGCGGTATTTTGCTGATTCCATCAGGCATGGAACATCAGCTCGGCAACCCTGATCCAAAACACGACATTGATCTTCCTAAACGCGCAGCACTGCAATCTTTGCTATTTTCAGGGAATGACAATTTACTGATTCATGTTGGTGTTGGTCATACTCAAGCGGTGGTCCTTGCGGTACGTTGTCAAATTGACATCGAGATGAGCCGACCACTGCTATCGGCCCTTCCCGATTACTTCCTCCTCCATGGCGAAGCGGATAACTCTGCACCGCCATGGCTACAACTCGGGCTACAGTTTTTAGGACTAGAAACAGAACGTACACGCCCCGGGCGCGACACCTTGCTCAACCGTCTGGCAAATATGTTTTTTATCGAGTGTGTGCGCGACTATGTTGAGCAGCTTCCCGAAGAAACTGAAAGTTGGCTCACCGCGCTACGTGATCCGACCCTCATGTCAGCGCTGGGGGCAATCCATAACCAGCCCGCTCACCCTTGGACGGTTGCTGATCTGGCCAGTATCGCATGCATGTCACGCTCAAGCTTTGCCGAACGCTTTGCCAGTGTGATCGGACAGCCTCCGCTTTCTTATTTATCAGCGCATCGCTTGCGGATTGCTGCACGGCACCTCACCCAAAACTACGAGAGTATTGCCCGCATTAGCGAGCGTGTGGGCTACGCATCAGAAGCGGCGTTTAGCCAAGCTTTTAAACGTCAGTATGAGATGTCGCCCAGTCAGTATCGTAAAGAGAGTAAAATTTAGGTCGATCATTTACGACCCTCTACTCCTTTCCAATTGTCAAAAAATATCTCTAAAATCTTCTGCAAAAAAGTGTCACAAAACGCGATTCACACATGTTTTTTGCCCTCACTATAGTATGATTAGCGGACATAAATTTATACCTAACGCTTGATTGAGGCTTCGAATGGACGACAACAAAAGTAAGGCGCTAAATGCCGCCTTAGGTCAAATTGAAAAACAATTTGGTAAAAACACCATCATGCGTTTAGGCGATGGCAATGCGATTGCTGCGGTTGAAGCCGTGTCAACGGGTTCACTGGGATTGGATATTGCTCTCGGTATCGGCGGACTGCCTAAAGGCCGTATCGTAGAGATCTACGGCCCAGAAAGCTCGGGTAAAACCACACTGACCCTACAAGTAATTGCAGAGTGCCAAAAAACGGGTGGTACCGCGGCGTTCATCGACGCAGAACATGCACTCGATCCAGAATACGCGCGTAAGCTTGGCGTGGATGTCGACAACCTGCTGATCTCCCAGCCTGATCATGGCGAACAAGCGCTTGAAATCGCTGACATGCTGGTACGCTCAGGCGCAGTCGACATCATCGTCATCGACTCCGTTGCTGCACTAACTCCAAAAGCTGAAATTGAAGGCGAAATGGGCGACTCACACATGGGTCTGCAAGCGCGTCTGATGAGCCAAGCACTGCGTAAGATCACAGGTAACGCTAAACGCTCAAACTGTATGGTGATTTTCATCAACCAAATCCGGATGAAAATTGGTGTCATGTTCGGTAGTCCAGAGACCACAACTGGTGGTAATGCGTTGAAGTTCTATGCATCGGTGCGTTTGGACATTCGCCGTATTGGCCAAATCAAAGAAGGCGATGAAATCGTCGGCTCTGAAACCAAAGTCAAAGTGGTCAAAAACAAAGTGGCCCCACCCTTCCGTGAAGCGCTATTCCAAATCATGTATGGCCAAGGCACCAATCGTCTAGGTGAACTTGTTGACCTGGCCGCCAAAGAAGAGATCGTGCAGAAATCCGGTGCATGGTACGCGTATAACGGCGCTAAGATTGGTCAAGGTAAAAATAACGTGGTGCGTTACTTTGAAGAAAATCCAGCGGTTGCTGAGGAAATAGACAAAGAACTGCGTAAACGTTTACTGACCAAAGTAAAACCAGAGCACGTTGAAGCGGAAGCCTTGCCTGAAGAACTGTTAGATGCTTAATCGAGTGTAGATCAAAGCGACCTTCGGGTCGCTTTTTTGTTGGTGCGCATGATATTGAAATACTGAAAGAGTCAGCGCACTATCACGGATAGACAAAAAGGAGGCTTCGTCATCCATGCCTTACCCCTATTCAAAAAAGCGAGCACGTGTTGATAAACACGTATCCCGTGCCGACACTTTTTTAGATGAAACACCAGATACAGATGAAGCCTCTACGGCCAAAGCACCCGCAGCAAAAATACCGCCCACTGGCGCCCGCCTTCGTGGTATTGCATTTGCGATGCTGGGTCGACGTGAACACTCTGCACAAGAACTCAAGCAAAAACTGTTAGAACTTGAATCCGACCCTGATGAGGTGGCGACACTCGTTGAAGAGTTCAAATCCGGCAACTATCAAAGTGATCAGCGTATGGCCGAGATGATCGTACGCGCCAACGTCCAGAAAGGACGGGGTCCGGCACGCGTCAAACAGACTCTGCGCGAACGCCATGTCGATCTTGAGCTTGCGACTGAGGATATGGTTGAGACCGATTGGCTCGCGCTTGCACGCGCGCTACGTATCAAAAAATTTGGTGCAGAACTCCCCACCGAAGCGAAAGAAAAAGCCCGTCAATTGCGTTTCCTGCAGTATCGAGGCTTTGATGGACAGACGTGTAGCAAAGCAGTGATGAATAGCCCGTTGGAGGAAGATTAGATATTCGCCTTTCCCAATCGAACAGACTTCTTAGTCCCTTTTTCATGCACATCTTTGTATAGCAGCATTTTTTGAGTCTACGC
>CAYJTU010000071.1:0-7049 GCA_964373105.1 uncultured Moraxellaceae bacterium
AAAGTTGCTTGAGAGTGGTGATTTGCTGTGGTTGATATAAATGATGCGTTGATTCCCCTGCGCTGATGTCAGTTGAATCATGGTTGGGTTATTTTGAAAGATGAGATCTTTTGCATTTTTATACGTTGTGACTTTAGATAAAGACTGTCCATTGATACTGTCGATGCTATCGCCAGGTTCGATTTGTCCTTGATAGGCTTGCAAGAGTGAAGACTGTGGTGCAACTTGATATTTACAGCCATCCATCTGACAGACTTGATTGATACCAAAGCTTTCTAATACGGCTTTGCCATTTTGTTTATATTCACGATAGAGCACATCGATCAGCTCTGGTGACATATATTGCGCGGCATATTTCGCCTGAGCGATCTTTGCCGACTCTTGGGTTTGCTCTTCAGTTTTTGCAGGGGCGGTCATCGTCAGTTCATCGTTGATGCGGATGACACGGTTTTTTGGAATAGTAGTACTCGTCTCACTCAACTGCCAATCAGTGTTTTTGGTATGTTCATTGACTAGTTTTGCAATTGTAGGATCGGCAAGACGCGCATCTTCGCCCTCTTCCTCTTCGTCACTGACAGTGTTCGTTACAGTGATTGGCGGCGTGGGTTGTGTACTTTTAAGATAAAAAAACAAGCCTATTGCAGCGACGACCATTAGGAGAAAACCCAAAAGAATAAGTACTTTCTTGCGCTTATCTTTGGGCGGCACTTGCTTTGGGGATGAAGATTGACTCATGGTGTTTGCGGCTGCATAGATCAGATTAACTGCGTACAAACTAACCGCATCGAGTTACAGTTCAGTTACTACTATATGAACAACTCAAGAATAGAATGACGCCTTGCACATAATCGAGGGATACTGAATAAAAAAGACGATGAAATTTATATTAAAAAAATATTATATATTTATGACATGATATTGATAAAACGTCATATATATTTGTTTTTAAAAAATATTCAACAAAGCAGAAAAGAGATTCACTCAAAACTTATTAATGTCATAATCTTGAGATAATGTGATCGACTTTGTAACACGAGTCGTTTCATCCATGCTGAAATACTGTTTAAAACAGCTCATCGCTGATACCCATCAACTCAAAAGACAGAGCCAATATGTTATGTTGTTTTGTGGTATTGGGCTATTGGTAAGCTGTGAAGGCGACGCCAAAAACACCCCCCAACAGCCTCTAATCAAAGTCGACTATCGTACGGTGACATCAACACTGCCACTTAGCAGCCGCGCTGAAATGGGTAAAAAACTATTCTTTGAGCCAAGGCTATCCGCATCGGGGAAAATGTCTTGCGCGAGTTGTCATAGTCCAGCACATGCCTTTGGTCCATCTAATGATTTATCCGTACAAATCGGCGGCAAAGATTTAAAATTACAAGGGATACGTGCGGCACCGAATTTGACCTATAGCCGAGAAACCCCGCCATTTTCGATCGGACCCAGTGATGATGATGCACCCATCAAAACGGCTCAAAATGCACAAAATCCACTGCCCTTAACACCACAAGGCGGCTTATTTTGGGATGGTCGAGCAAGCTCCCTCAAACAACAGGCCCTTGGGCCCCTGATGAATCCGCTCGAGATGGCAAACACCTCAAAAAAAGAACTGGCCCAAAACATTAAAAACTTAAACTACTATAAAGACCTTAAAAAACTGATCGATCCGCAGAAAATCAGTGAAGATGGATCACTCATTTCGGAAGTGATGTTTTTGATTGCTCGTTATCAATCTGAGGATCGGGTATTTGCTGCATTCGACAGTAAATATGATCTGTATTTACAACAAAAAGTTCAGCTTACTGCCGCTGAAAAGCGCGGGCTGACACTCTTTGAGGCACCCGACAAGGGTAATTGTGCCGCCTGTCATATCAGCACACCGCGTGCAAAAGGTCAGCCACCACTCTTCACCGATTTTGAATATGTCGCCTTAGGGGTTCCTCGCAACTTAGAGATCAAAGCCAATCTCAACCCAACTTTCTACGATTTGGGGATCTGTGGCCCCGGCAGAACGGACTTCTACGTCACCGAAGTGAGTAACTGCGGACTGTTTAGAACCCCGACGCTGCGCAACGTTGCGCTACGTAAGGCTTTTTTTCATAATGGCATCTATCATAATTTAAAAGATGTCATCAACTTTTACGTCAACCGTGATTCCCGCCCTGAGCGCGTCTATCCCAAACTTGCCAATGGCAAAGTGGATAAATTCAACGATATGCCGCCAAAGTATTTGGACAATATTAACTTCAGCGATGCTCCTTTTACCCAAAAACTTGGCAGTGCGCCTGCCCTATCCGATGCAGAAGTGCAAGACTTGATCAGCTTTCTTGCGACGTTGACGGACGGCTATCAGAACAATGCAGATCATGGGAAATAGACCGACCCAAAACAATAAGCTGCGATGCAGCACACTCATATGCGCTATCCGATATTAGCCATCACCACTTAATTTAAGCTACAATCCATCACGCATTTATAAGCTCTTTTTTGATTTACTGATACTAAACGGACTCTGCTATGACTCAACTTGCCAGCCTCATCGAACAAGCGTTTGAAGATCGCCTCCAATTTTCCCCAAGCAATGCACCACAAGACGTGCGTGATGCAGTTGCGGCAGCACTTGCGGGATTAGACAATGGCTCACTGCGCGTCGCTGAAAAGATCGACGGTGCATGGCAAGTGAATCAATGGCTGAAGAAGGCAGTATTGCTCTCTTTCCGCTTGAATGACAACGTGCCGATGAGTGGCGGCGATGCAATTCAATACTACGACAAAGTCCCGACCAAATTTGCCGACTGGAACGAAGCACAGTTTCAAGCTGCTGGCATTCGCGTCGTACCCACTGCCGTGGCCCGCAAAGGCAGCTTCGTCGCACGTAACGTGATCCTGATGCCTTCTTTTGTCAATATCGGTGCGTATGTCGATGAAGGCACCATGGTTGATACATGGGCGACGGTCGGATCATGTGCGCAGATTGGTAAAAATGTGCATCTGTCTGGTGGTGTCGGTATCGGCGGTGTGCTTGAGCCATTGCAAGCCAACCCAACGATCATCGAAGACAACTGCTTCATCGGTGCGCGCTCCGAGATCGTCGAAGGCGTGATCGTTGAAGAAGGCTCCGTAATCTCTATGGGCGTGTATATCGGTCAATCTACCAAGATCTATGACCGTGAAACAGGCGAAGTCACCTATGGTCGCGTGCCAGCAGGTTCAGTCGTCGTCGCGGGTAATTTGCCAGCTGCCAATGGTCAGTACAGCCTCTATGCCGCGGTAATCGTCAAGAAAGTTGATGCGCAAACCCGCTCTAAAACAGGTCTAAATGAACTGCTGCGCGTCGATTAAACCATTGCTTAAGCTATCATTTAAATCATAGATAGCAATCATAAGATAAGCAAAACCGCACAATTCAGACCCTTAGCATCGATATACGCTTGGGTCCTGCTTTGTGCGGTTATTTAATTGACTTGAACCCACTTTGAAATTGGGAATGCCACATGTCAACGCTACAGCCTGATCCCCATCATAATTTCTATGCAGTGTCAGATGAACAACTTGGCATCATTCTATTTAGAAAAATAATAAGAACCGTGCATTTCAGTGCCGATGACTTTGAAGAGTTCTCAGAAAATTTTCAGCGTATGAGTGATGAACTTGCACTCTGGGTCGAAAAATCTGGTCGCAAAGCCCATCAACTTCATATTGCCATTGAGGCACACCCTTGGATCTTAAAGCGCGTTAAGGCTCGTATCTCACAGCGCTTTCCCGAAGGTCATCCGTATGGCGACTTTTCAAGAAGACAGACGATTACTTTGCATCTCTATGATCGACTTGATCCGATTGGGCAACACTACACCTTGTTTAAAGACGGCGAGCCGTATATTGATCCTTTAGAAACAGTGACTCCTGCATCAAGTGATTAATTCTTGCCCGACTGGGCTATAAAAGGCAGAAAAGCATCATACTTAGGCTATCTAGTTCTGGTCTATCTTGGTATGATACGCGCCGCTGGGGATGTGGCGAAATTGGTAGACGCACCAGATTTAGGTTCTGGCGTAGCAATACGTGAGAGTTCGAGTCTCTCCATCCCCACCATAAATTTGATGTGCGGCTTGTAATGAGCACAAAAAAGCCCTTAGTCTTATCAACTAAGGGCTTTTTTGTTAGTTAAAGTCAAAATAGCAAAAAGCCCACATCTTGTGGGCTTTTTGCTATTTTTCTACCTACCCAGCCTCGTCGTCGTCATCCGCAGTCGAGATTCCAAGCTCCTTGAGCTTTCTGGTCAACGTATTTCGTCCCCAACCCAGCAATTCCGAAGCTAATCGTTTCTTTCCTTGGCTATGTTCTAGCGCTGCATCGATCATGGCACGTTCAAACATTGGCGTTGCAGTATTGAGGATCTGTTGCTCTCCAGACATTAGCTTTTGACGTGCCCACGCCCCGAGTATGTCTTCCCATTGACCTGAAGTAGTTACTACGGTTGGCGTTAACGGTGCTGAACTATATTCCACAGGCTTAGCGATGTTCGAGGCAGGTGCTACGGTTGGTGCGCGGAGTTCAGGAGGAAGATCAGTCGGTAGGATCTCACGGCTACTCGCCATAACCGTCAACCAACGACAAGTATTTTCAAGCTGGCGCACATTCCCAGGCCATGGTAACTGCTGCAAATATGCAGCCGTTTCCGAACGTAATTGCTTCGGTTCAACCGACAACTCATGACCCGCACGCTGTAAGAAATGCTCTGCGAGCATTGGAATATCTTCGCTACGCTCACTGAGTTTCGGAATATGAATGCGAATAACATTTAAGCGATGATATAAGTCCTCACGGAACTTGCCTTCAAACACCAGCTTTTCCAGATTCTGATGGGTTGCCGCAATGATCCGCACATCGACACGAACGGGAACATGCCCACCCACGCGATAAAACTCCCCTTCTGCCAATACCCTCAATAAACGCGTTTGTGTTTCAAACGGCATATCACCGATTTCATCCAGAAACAGGGTGCCGCCATTGGTCTGTTCAAAACGACCTTGGCGCTGCGTATTGGCACCGGTAAACGCTCCTTTCTCATGACCAAACAATTCGGTTTCAATCAAATCCTTTGGGATCGCCGCCATATTGAGCGCAATAAATGGCTTCGCAGTCCGTGGGGAATGTCTATGCAACGCATGTGCAACGAGCTCTTTCCCTGTTCCCGATTCTCCATTGATCAGTACAGTGATATGCGATTGCGCCAAACGACCAATCGCACGAAAGACCTCTTGCATCGCCGGAGATTCGCCAATGATGTCGACTGAGCGCACAAGTTTGGCTGGCGCCAGATCATCATTATTTTTTGCTGCGATTTGGGCGGTATGCTGTATCGCACGCTGAACCAAAGCCAAAGCTTCATCAATATCAAACGGCTTTGGTAAGTACTCAAATGCACCCGTTTGATAGCTTGATACGGCAGATTCAAGATCAGAGTGGGCAGTCATGATGATGACGGGTAAATCGGCAAATTTATGTTTAACGCGAGATAGAAAAGTCAGTCCATCCATGCCAGGCATGCGAATATCAGTCAATATCACATCAGGTTGTTCTGTTTCCAGACGATCCAATGCGCTTTGACTTTCCTCAAAACTGATAACATTCAATCCCTCTTCTTTGAACGTTTTTTCCAGCACCCAACGGATGGCTCGATCGTCGTCGATAATCCATATGGTCTCGTTCGACATAAATTACTCCCAAGGTAAAAATAAACTAAATACGGTTTTGCCCGGTATGGAATGACATTCAATCATTCCAGCATGTTGATGGATAATATCTTGTGCAATGCTCAAGCCAAGTCCAGTGCCGTTAGCGCGTCCCGTAACCATCGGGTAAAACACCGACTCAATAAGTTCTTCTGGAATTCCAGGCCCGTTGTCTTCAATGTCTAGCTGAATCACACTACGATGGAGCACACTGTGAATAGTGAACATGCGTAAAATACGACTTCTAAAAACCAGTGCTGGCGTACGCCCATGCATGTGGTCTTTATTCTCCGTCATCGCCTGAACTGCATTGGCCGCTATGTTGAGCATGACTTGAATCAACTGATCCTTATCCGCTCGAATTTCAGGCAGTGACAGGTCATAGTCGCGAATAACGTGTAACTGATCCGCAGGAAACTGACTCAAAAATTGACTTAAGATCAACGCTCGAACCCGCTCTAGTGGCTCATGGACATTAACCAATGCAAAAGCTGGTGGTTTTCGTGAACCGAGCATGGTGTCTGCCAAATGACGCAAACGATCAACCTCACTGATGATGACATCAGTATATTCAGTTCCAGCTTCTGGCAGAGTTCGTGCGAGCAATTGTGTCGCACCGCGAATACCGCCTAAAGGATTTTTGATTTCGTGAGCGACTCCACGCACCAACTGTCTTGCGATCGCATGTTGCTGGGTCAGGTGCTCCTCACGACTGATTCGCAGCAAACGATCCATCGGTTGGATTTCAAATAAGATCCGATGGCATGCACGATTGTCTGGCGCATCATTATCAACGATCAATGAGGCTGTATAATCAACCACCTTATCGCGCAAACCGATTTTCAAGACAGCCTCACGGCGAGTGTATGGCTGCCCATTGGCCAATAAGCGCGATAACGCAACCTGCGCATCAAACTGATCATCTTGATCAATTAGAATCGAGAGTAAAGGCTGCTTTAATGCCCGAAATTGACTGAGCTCTAATAATGCCTCACATGCCGGGTTGAGGTATTCGATACTTAAGTCTGAACGCACCAGAATAATCGCCGTCAGCATATGATCTGTTATTCTTTGATATTGCTCAATATTCATAGGTAACCGTTGTTCAGTATGCGTGATATATCCATCAAATGAGCCGTCCGCCGAATAAAAAATGTACTATAGAGTTGTCATATATCATGAGATTCTGAGTCTCATTGCTTAAAAGCTCGTCTACTGCATCAAGATGGAACAAAAATTATTTCATGCCCTGTAGTTCCACTAAGCAAACTACAAGCCAACTTTTCAATGTCTAAAACTAAGATCGGA
>CAYJTU010000071.1:7059-9165 GCA_964373105.1 uncultured Moraxellaceae bacterium
AAAGGTCAAGTTAAAGCATTCAGCCACATTACGAATAAATCAAATCATTCCGCATTGATTTGCATGAGAAATTTTATAAAATCATACAAAAAACAACCATTTATCCATCAGGAATCCATAAAGCCCTATTGCTGCACCAAAATAAGACACCTATCAATATAGCACCAAATTAGGGCGCACAATTCGACATAGTCAGTGTTTCCCGCATAATATTTGCAATAAATAACATCAATGCTTACGTCTGCGGCACAAAGCGCATACAATATAAGGGTCAAATGCTTGTTAAGTAGAAGTGTCGTATGAGTTCGCCAAAAGTAGGTTTTGTTTCACTGGGATGTCCTAAAGCACTGGTTGATTCGGAAAGGATCTTGACCCAGTTACGTATTGAAGGCTACGAAGTTGCCGCAGATTACTCTGGTGCAGACTTGGTCGTGGTCAATACCTGTGGATTTATTGAATCTGCAGTCCAAGAGTCCCTCGATGCGATCGGCGAAGCAATCAGTGAGAATGGCAAAGTCATCGTCACCGGCTGTTTAGGGAAAGACGAAGCAAAGATTCGCTCGATGCACCCCAGTGTCTTGAAAGTAACTGGCCCACAAGCGTATCAAGATGTCATGAACGCAGTCCATGAATATGTACCGCCACCACCTGATCACAATCCGTTCCTTGATCTCGTACCACCGCAAGGGATCCGCTTAACCCCAAAACACTATGCCTATCTCAAAATTTCTGAAGGCTGTAATCATCGCTGTACCTTCTGCATCATTCCGTCATTACGCGGTGATCTCGTTTCACGTCCAATCGGCAATGTGATGGAGGAAGCTCAGAATCTTGTGAATGCGGGTGTGAAAGAAATTCTGGTGATTTCTCAAGATACCTCGGCTTATGGCGTCGATCTAAAATACAAGCTTGATTTCTGGAATGGTCAGCCACTCAAAAGTAAATTTATTGATCTGTGTGCAGCCTTGGGACAACTCGGCGTTTGGGTACGTTTGCATTATGTCTATCCTTATCCCCACGTTGACGCGGTCATTGACTTGATGGCTGAAGGCAAGATCTTGCCTTATTTGGATATCCCCTTTCAGCATGCCAGTCCACGTATCTTGCAACTGATGAAACGCCCCGCACACAGTGAAAATACCTTAGAGCGTTTAGCGATTTGGCGTTCGAAGTGCCCAGACATTGTCATCCGTTCAACTTTTGTGGTTGGCTTTCCGGGTGAAACTGAAGAAGACTTTGAATACCTTCTAAATTGGCTCAAAGAAGCTCGTCTTGATCGCGTCGGTTGCTTTACCTACTCACCTGTTGAAGGCGCTGTAGCGAACGATTTACCTGACCATGTGCCTGTCGAGATTCAACAATCTCGCTATGAGCGCTTCATGGAAGCACAGCAGGTTATCTCTGCTCAAAAACTGCAAGAGCGGATTGGTCGTACCCTCACAGTTCTGATTGATGAATTTGACTTAGAACACTCTGTTGCGATTGCTCGTTCTTATGCTGACGCACCTGAAATCGATGGTCATGTTTATATTGAAGACTTGACTAGTGATGATTTGGCACGATTGAAATCAGGCGACAAAGTCACCGTAATCATTACTGATGCAGATGAATATGATCTCTATGCAAATTTAGTGATTGCAAATTAACGACTGATTGCTAAGCTCTAAAAAATAAAACTCCGCGTTTTATAAGATCAAAGATGCTTCTTATAAAACGCGTAGTCGATTTTTATTCTAAATAATAAAAAATCTAATTGGGCTGCACCGCGACACGTCGTTCTATTTCCTCAAAAGAAACATCTTCAATATGGGTATGAATCCACCATTGATTGCCACTCAGATCAGTCACCCCACCTGAACGATCACCATAAAATTGATCTGTTGGCGGACGAACCGATTTAGCCCCAGCCATCAGCGCCCGCTGATAGGTTTTATCTGCATCAGGGACATAAACAACCAAGACCGATGGCGTCGCTGGCATATCTGCCAAGGCTTCGCTCAACATGATCCGCGAAGTTCCCAACTGCAACTCTGCGTGAGAGACTTTCCCATCAGGATATTTGAGCCTGCCGACTTCAACAGCATCAAAAACTTGCACTAAGAAATC
>CAYJTU010000071.1:9175-16846 GCA_964373105.1 uncultured Moraxellaceae bacterium
GATCAGCTTTTGAAATTATTAGATATGGGTTTACTGTATTATAACCTTCAGGCAAATAATGAACTGCCATAATATTCCCCTTGGTACGTATTAAAAGCGAATAGCTTTACGCTGAAGTCTAATCATGGCATTAGATCGCTACCGATCACTGTATGGATTTTGTGCATAAAAAAGCGACTCAAGTCACACTTAAGTCGCTATATTTGATCAGTTTGTGATCTAGATATGATTATTTAAGAGCAGATTACATCCGTTGATGGCTTGCCTTGATCAAATGCCAAAATTGAAGATGCAACTGCAGCTGAGACTTTATCAAGAGATTGACGAGATGCGATCACGATCGCATTGACCCCACTCCCCATCGTACGATCAACAGCAGTATTAAAATCCATACGACATGCGATTTGACGATCGATGCTGGTCCCAGCAACTTCAACACGTTTTACACTCCATGTGACTGATACATCAATGCTATTGGATACTGACTTTCCATCAATCACACGTGATCCCGAAATGTCAAAATGAGCAAAATCGGCTGCAATACGATAAGTCGGCTGAGTTGTCACCATACCACTATGATAACGATCAACAGCACCAAGACGCTGTTGAAGGTTTGATGATAAGCCATCGCGCAACTCGGAACTTAAAGCCGATGTCCAGCGCTGTAAGTCCAAGATTTTTGATTTACCTGCATCATCTTGCACGATTAACTGCGTACGATCTAAGCGATCAGGCAGACCGACCGGTAGCACCTCAATTGAACGAATAGAAGAACCAGGTAGCATCTTAACTGTCGAAGCTAACGTGTAGTAATTTGGCGTCGAAGAAAAACTACACGCTGTTAGCAGTGTCACTGCTGCCCCTAAAGCGATTACGGTCGAGCTTTTTTGCAGCATCCGTTGTGTGCTATTCATCATGGCTGCTGCTCCTTGTTGTTTGAGGTGGCTTTCCCGCGTATCAATGACTCAGGATGCTCTTGAATATAATCAGACATGATTTGCAGTGAAGCTGCAGCTCGTGTCATTTGCTGTACCGCGCGACGAACGTCTTGTTGCAATGGTGCGTCACTAGACAAAATTGTCGAAGTCGACTTCATCGTTTTACGCGCATCATCCAGCGTTGCTTGCATTGCTGGCGCAATCTTGCCATCCATTTGCTTAACCAATTTGTCAGTTGATTCAATGGTGGTGTTCATGGTCGCTAATGTTTTACGAACATCTTGACCGATTTCATTCAATGGGAACTTGGTCAACTTATCTGCGATTTGAGAAACCTGTGCTTGAAGGCCACTCAGCTCTGTCGGAATTGTAGGAATTTCATCAATTCCGTGAACTTTACGGTAGACCGCAGGTTTGGCTTTCGGGAAGAAATCTAGCGCGACATAGTTTTGCCCAGTCAGAATATTGCCTGGCCGCATTTGAGCACGTAAACCGCGCGCTATGAAGCTACTTAAAATTTGACGATCAGGATCAAACTCATGTCCTTTCGTCAGTCTTGAAGGAAACACTTCCGCAATAACGGGCAATCTAATTTGCTTGAATTCAGGATCAAATTCAATACCGACTGATTTAACGGTACCAAGCTCAATACCGCGGAAATCAATCGGCGCACCTTTAGACAATCCTCGAATGGATTGATCAAAATACATCAGTATTTGTTGTGGTGCCCCGTCATTTTCTTTCAAGGCTTCGGCTTGATTTTGAGATAACGTGAATACGGTGTTACTTGCCGCAATTGCTGCATCTGAACCCTCTGGAAAACCAAATGCAACACCCCCCGCAGCTATACTGGCTAAGGATTGCGTATTCAACTGAAAACCAGATGCGTTAAGCGCGACATCAATACCGCTAGCATGCCAAAAACGGGTATCTTTGGTCACGTATTTGTCATATGGAGATTGAATAAAAACTTGTACTTGCACACTTTTACCATCATCAGCAAGTTTGTAGCTACTGACTTGACCGACATTAATCCGGCGATAGTAAATCGGTGAACCCGCATCCAATGAACCCAAATCATTAGACTGTAAAACAAAGCTTTTGCCTGGTACATCAGCAGCAATGACGGGTGGAGATTCAAGCCCAGTAAAAATGTCTTTTTGAATTTCGGACTTTCCGCCATCAACCCCGATATAGGCACCAGAAAGGAGGGTATCAATCCCTGAAATCCCACTGGCACCTACACGAGGTGTGACAACCCAAAATCGGGTATCTTTGGCCGCAAAACTGCTCGCCTCTTTACTCAGTTCAATTTGGACGACCACGTGCGAGCGATCTTTAGCAAGTTCAATATTTCTCACTAACCCAATATTCACCTGCTTAAAGCGCACGGTGGTTTTACCTGCAGTGATGCCATCGGCTGTACGAAACGTCACGTTAATCGTCGGGCCTTTTTCAAAAATCGTTTTGGCCACCAACGACAAGCCGATGGCAAGTGCAACGAGCGGAATCAACCAGACGAGGGACAACTTCCAGCGCTTAGGCTGCGCAGTACGCGGTTCTGGGAGGTCAACCGAAGCCGCTTTATTCTCTGGCGTATCTGAGGTCTTTTGGGAATCATCACTCATGTTATTGTCTTCAGTCCTATCAATCTTGGTTGGTGGAATTAGGAAGCGCGACTGGTGTCGCGTAGCGATAGTAATTATCCCAGATGATTCGGGGATCAAAGCTAAGCGAAGCCAACATCGTCAAAACCACTACGGCGCCGAATGCAACGGCTCCCGGTCCCGCTGAAATCGTAGCAAGTGATTGCATTTGAATCAATGCTGTCAGCAAGGACACAACAAAAACGTCAATCATCGACCAACGTCCAATGAACTCAACGATGCGATACAGCACTGCGCATTGCTCAGGACGCCAGTGTTTCTTATTAGAGGATTGACGTCGCACAGCGATCAGCAAAAAAGTTAAAATCATCAGTTTGAGCATGGGCACAAAGATACTGGCAATGAAAATCACACTGGCAACCAAATAATCATGCCCTTGCCAAAAATAAATCACCCCACTCATGATGGTGTCTTCTTGCGATCCAACCAACGAATCAGTTCGGGTCATCGGCAATAAATTTGCAGGGATATACATAATCACGGCAGCGAGCATCAGTGCCCATGTCCGATCTAAACTCGCTGGTTTACGGATATGGAGCATCGCATCGCATCGATCGCAATGCTTCCCATCTTGAGATAAGGGATTCAATTGCCCGCAGCTATGGCAAGAAATCAGTGATAGATCTTTGGCCGTATAGAAATGCTGACGCTCATAGTCAATCTGCTCTGGCGTTGAATCATCAGCTGATTGGAGATCAGGTTTAACACTAGCGGCAGTCATTTTTTGCGACCTCATCCCAAATATCGGTCACTTTCACGGAAGTCACTAAAACCAAAAAAACACTTAATATGGCGAAAGACCACAAGGCAATGCCAGGAATGACAACAACCATGCCTGCCAGTTTAACTAAAGTCACCAATACACCAATTAAGAACACTTCAATCATGCCCCAATTACGGAAGACCCTGATAACTCTCAGTGCAAAAGCCATGCCTTGAGGCTTAGTTTTAAGAATTGAGAGTGGGACCAAAACATATAAAAGTAAGAGGAGTTCTAGCAGCGGGAAGATGAATGTCGTCAACAGCACTAAGATGCCAACCGGGGCTCGTCCGGCATGAAACATCGCCATCGCAGCGCCAAGCAAAGTTGTTGCTGAACGATTGCCTTGTAGATCAACTTCAACAATTGGAAAGACATTACTAATGATGAAAAAAATTAAACTGGTGATCACTAAGGGCAGTAATTCGCCAAGCGTACGGCCACTGCGATAGAGCTCTGCACCGCAGCAGACACAATAGGCCTTATCACCTTTTTGGAGTTCTACGCGGCGATAGACGACATCACACTCCTCGCAACACGCAAGATCAGTTGCATCAGTCACGTCAAACTGAACGCCATTTTTCAATGGCGCAAGACGAGAGTCTGGGAGAGGTTGTGTGTTGGACTGTTCTAATTGCATCGCGACAAATTTCGCCTTCACTGATTTATCTGAACCTACGCAGATCTCATCCTTGTGCTGTGCACAAAAAATCAGTCCTGCGAGAATGATTTAAATATATAGGCTTAACGTATCACAGATTCATACATAATGTATGAATCTGCAATCAAATCAGATGCAGAATAAGTGAGTGATTCAATTAGACCCGATCTATGGAAAATCCGAGTTCGATCAATTCTGCTTCTTTTGCATAAGGCGCGACGACGGAACGACGACGATATTCTGGCTTCAAATAGCTCTTCGCAACGCGTTGCAAATCACTCAGTGTCACTGCCAGCAATGCTTTACGCAGTCCACGGCGCTGCTCTGGCGTACGACCATGAAGCGTTGAGTGGCAACTGGATACTGCCTCACCCGCAGGTGAGCTGGGTTTATCCATCGCACCCATCAAGCCGAGAATAGCCTCTTCTAATTGATAAGCTTCTTGCGGGGTATCCAATAACCATTGAATGCTCGCTTCAAAATCTGCAAAAGTCTCCGCCAAACGTGGGTCACGGTAGCTATGGAAACGGAATGCACATGCATTGCCGTCATAACCCGCACCCCCGCCATATGCGCCTCCCTGTTCACGTAGGGCACGATGTAAATAACCATTACGCAGATAAGGACCTAAGACCATCAAAGCCGCAGTGTCGGCATGCTCGACGACTGGTGCTGGATATGCTGCTGCACAGAACTGTACATTGGCTTGAATCAACCATGCCACATCAGTCGCTTTGTCATGGAGAGGCGCCATGACCTTATCGGTCTCTATCGCTCCAACGATCGCCGTATTTCTCCAAACCTGTTCAATTTCAGCGGTCAGCTCAACCAATTTACCGTCCTCGGCAACCAACAAGAATTGACGTGGTAAGCCGATAATGTGTTGATGCAGTGCGGACAGATCATTTAGCAATTGAGTTTTCACCGCATCATCTTGCTCGATTTGGGTCAGTAAATCACGTAGCCACTGTAGCGCAGGTAATCCGGTATGCTCATATTCATAATGCGTCAAGGCACTGAGATCTCGCGCAGACGTTTGCATCGCATAAGCATGACCAGAGCCACTGATCCGTGACTGCCAGCGCGATTTTCGCTGTTGCAGTAGCTCTAAAATTCGGTCTTCTTCGTCTAAGCGCAATTTGATGAAGGCATCATGGAGCAATGAGATGGCATCTACTTTGTGGGCCAAAGATTTAGTAGACAAGACTAAAAATGCGCTGATTTTGCCTTGATCATTGATTGAAGTGCGTAAGCTTGCACCCAGATTGATGCCACCGCTCACTGCGGTTTGTCGCTGCTGAATTTCAAGATAATCTAACGTACCCGCACCAACTGATCCCACCAGAGGTACATACAATGACAACAGCTTGCCATTCAACAATGATTGCGGAACCTCAATCAATACTTGCTGATAATATAAGCCATTGGTACCTGCAGCATAGCAATGGATTGGAGCCGTCGTATCGGCAACCTTAAGTGTCTTGGTCTCGCCTGTTTGAATCTTTAAATCGACCGGAATATCGTCTAATCCGACTTTAGGCAAAATCGACAAATCATCAACGGTAGCTTGGCGCTCTGCCAGCGCAGCAGCATCACCCTCAAGTTTGATACGATCATCGGCACTGAGATTTGCCTCAATCTGATCAAGCTGAGCTTGCTCAGCTTCGTGGTCGCGGACTGTTTTCTCACTATCTGGATTCAAAACCAAGCGAACACGGTGCGGATTATCCAAGAGATATTCGCGAACTAAATTGGGTAGATAATTACTGTCTTTTAAGTTTTCACGCAATGTCGCAAGTAGCGGCTCAAGCTGCCAAACCGCGAGCGGGTCACCGCCATGAATCGCACTCCCTAAACCATTGAGCAGTAATTGCAGACCGTATGGGTAGCTTCCACCGCCAATTTCACGCTGTTGCAGTTCGATTTGATGTAATACAGCTTCGACCTGCTCGACATTGACATCACCTTGCGCTACACGCTCCAGGACAGACAAAACACCTTGTTCAAAAGCATCGGCTTGTTCTGCATTGGATCCTTGTAGACCACAGAAGAAACTCATCTCATAGTTACTGTCATCCAGTCCCAGTAACGGTGATGGAGACTCACCCAATCCGCAAGTTTCGACATAGTGACGCAGCGGAGAAGCTGAATCTTCGAGCAATACGCCCTCAACCAAACGCAGGGCAAAGCGGGCTTGAATGTCCGTTGTTTTCGGCAGTAGCCATGCCATCACCAGATGCGTGCGGTTCTCCAAAGTCTCGCCTTCACTGATATCGACTGCATAGGTTGCTTCGACACGTTGCGGTTCGGTATAGCGTACTTCTGGAACAGGTACACGCTTCTCACCGACTTGAAACTGACTGAGGGCTTGCTCTTCAAAACGCTGCTGTAATACGGCAGGCGATAAATTGCCATAGGTCATGAATACTGCATTACTCGGATGATAGTGCGAACGATAGAAATCAACCAAAGCCTGATGCGTAAGCTTCGGGATATCAGCAGGATCGCCGCCCGAATTATAATGATAGGTCGTCGTTGGGTAGAGGGTATGCGCAAGCTGATGATAAAGCTGATCGGTTGGAGAGCTCATCGCCCCTTTCATCTCATTAAACACGATGCCCTTATAAACTGGTTTTCCGGCTTCAAGTTCGACACGAATCCCTTCTTGGGCAAAGTCCAATGGATCGAGGTTGGCAAAGAATGCAGCATCTAAATACACGGACAATAAATTAAAAAAGTCTGTCTCATTTTGCGACGCAAAAGGATAAGCCGTCCAATCCGCAGAGGTGAATGCGTTCATAAAGGTATTGAGCGAACGCTTAATCATTGAAAAGAAGGGATCACGTACGGGATAACGCTTGGACCCACACAAGGCAGTGTGCTCTAGCACATGCGCTATGCCCGTCGAATCCATTGGCTGCGTTCTAAACGCAACCATAAAAACATTCTCATCATTATCTGCCGCCAAGTGGTAATGCACAGCACCCGTCACCTTATGACGAAACTCAAATAGCTCCGCTGATAGGGCCTCGACAGGCTCGCGTCTCAATAACTCAAAGGTTTCGAAGGTATTCAACGCATGGTTATCTGGAGATGAGTTCTGAGATGATTGGGTAGGCAGTGCTGCAGTCATGGAGGCTCCAAAGACGAAAACAGTTTTCGTCCAGTTTTAGAATTAATTCAGTCAATGACTCATTATTTGGGCTTACCAGCCCGATAACAAGTGCAAAATCGTGTTATTTGTCAAAGGATTTATTGATTTTATGCCTTACCTAGCCAAATAAAGAACAACTCCTAAGGGTGTCATGCGGTGTGACATCTTCAAAGAAAGCCGACGATTCGTTATTAATATAAATTTTTTCTATATAAACCTATCACTAAAATGTATTTCTATCATCTATTTTTTATCTCTAAGATGAACTCTGCCCCCCCCCTCATACAGCAACGCTCAAGAAAACCATTACGGAGAAAACGCATGGTCAAGCTTCGCATTATTTCGCCTCACTTTACCAATGAGGCCAGTGAGATTGCCGCCGATCTTAGGAACTATATCAAGGATCTACAAAAAGATGACCTTGAAGTATCGTATGCCACATTAGTTACCGGTCCATCTTCGATAGAGAACGAATTGGATAGAGCACTCGC
>CAYJTU010000072.1:0-16755 GCA_964373105.1 uncultured Moraxellaceae bacterium
GGCACTGAACGTTGGAAATCTTTTTTAAACCGGGATGATTTTTTGCGCCCTCATTGTGATAGAAGATACGAACACGCCCACATAACATTCCATCCAATACTGGCTCTCTTTGACTCACATTTTGAACTATCAAGTAACTGACATTACCTTAAACAAACCTCACCCCCGCTACCCCGAACCCACCTAGCAATCTCACTTGAGCAATATCACTCGGCTGCATACCGCCCAATGCATAAACCGGCACATCACTTAAACTGGCGAGCTGAGCAAAACCCTCCCATCCGAGTGTTTCACCATGCGGATGGGTCGGTGTCGGCAAAACTGCACCAACTACAATCGCATCAACCCCGAGTTTCTGAGCATGCGCTATAGAAGCACGATCATGGCAAGCCGCAAACCAGTAATCACGCTCAGAACGACGGGGTAAGTCGGTTTGAGTCAACAAAGCAGTTTGAGTTAAATGACGACCACAAATGTATTCATTCACTGACTCTCCTGCATCCCATGCCGCAATCAAGTTCAGATCAGGACGCAGCATCGACAGGCGTTGAATCGCTAAAGCATAAAGGTCCGGTGACACACTAGGCAGTCGCACATACACCCAAGCATCAGTTTCTTTTTCAATCGCAATTTCCGCTAGCCACGGTGCAATGGCCGTTTCATCTGGCTCATAGAGATCAGATGTAATGGAATAACGCTCTGGCAATTGAGCCGCGCGAACAATGGGTCGATTGGCATCAGGGAAATTTAAGTTAAACAAAGCATCCAAATCCACCCAAGAGAGCGGTTGCCCTTCGCGCCCAATCGGCTCGCCTATAAAGGACGCTATGCGATAGACATGGAGGCATACCGTCTTTTCAGGATAATGATAGGTGAGACGCTGAACAAACTGTGGGTCTTGAATGTCTATACCTAGCTCTTCATGCAGCTCACGCGCGAGTGCTGTCGTCACCTGCTCCCCTGCTTCAACTTTGCCGCCAGGAAACTCAAAGCGGCCGCCTTGATGTTGGTGCTCCGCTCGCTTAGCCAAGAGTGCTTGTCCATCCTTGACTATCAAGCCTACAGCAACGTCAACGATTTTAGTCTGAGGACTCTGGTGCGGAGAGTGATTTAAAGAACTCATTATTTAGTTTTGTTCCATCAATGAAAACGGTGAATAAGCTGTGCTAAATGCTGACCAAACCAACGCGCGGTGGCCATATCCCCATCAGGGGGTGTCTGCGCAACTGGTAAGTTATCAGATTGGGTCATCAATCCTAAAAAACTGGCTAAACGATTAAGGTCATTTGCCGCGTGTCCTTGCGACATCAGCGGTAGACCGCTCCAGAGCATGCCATGCTGCATAGCAAAAAGATTAATCTGTTGTAAGACCGACAATTTATCGCCACTCAAGCCTCCAGAATTCGCAAAGCCTGCGGCTAGCTTTCCCGACCAAGTGCGCGCCATCCAACGACTCGAGGTCGCATCCATAAAGAGCTTAAATTGACCAGTTACACTGCCCATATAAGTGGGTGAGCCGAAAACCAGCACATCGGCCTGATCCAAAAGCTCCCATTTGTAATGATCCATATGCTCAACGGACACAAGAGACGCATCAATATCGGCAATCTGATTAGCACCATCGACGATCGCTTGGGCGACGCGTGCGGTGTGACCATATGCGCTGTGATAAACGACACAAAGCCGCTTTACGCGGCGGGCAATGGCTGAATTTTGCTGTAAGGGTTGTGTAGACAAAGTAAAATTCCAATAATTCTGACAAATTATAGAGTGTAATAGACTGAATCGAGTGGCCTCATACGAGGGTAAGTGGCCGTTTTATCCATCTGCATTCTACTTAAATGGGCTCAAAGATTATGGACGAATCATGACAATCGTTGCCATGCGCCCCGTCTGCTGATCACGGCGATACGAGAAGAATTGATCTTCATTCAGTACCGTACAATGCTCACCACCACTGACACGCTCAATACCCAGCCCCATTAAGCGTAAACGGGCTAACTGATAAAGATCCGCTTTATCTTTGCCATTGGGCAATGCCGTAAATGCAGCTGCGCTGGCGGGGTCATCTTGAACGAACCGATCGCGAACTTCGGGACCGACCTCAAAGGACTCTGCACCAATTGCCGCACCCAACCACGCATAGGCAGGTGGTTCTCGCATAGCATGTGCAGCGGCTTCAATCACGCCAGACAACAACCCACGCCAGCCCGCATGTGAGCACGCAACTTCGCGCCCATCGGCACTGGAGAGCACAACTGGCAGACAATCAGCGGTCATGATCACACAGCCCACTCCGATTTGATCCGTCACCACGGCATCTGCGGTCGGAACGTAACTCTGTACATCAGCAGTCACGTGATAGACGTCAGTGCCATGGACTTGATTAAGCCATACCAGACGCTCACAGCCGTATGGCGCCAGCAGTTGAAGCAGTGCCATCCGATTAGCCAGTACCGCTGCAGGATCATCACCAACATGCAGTGCTAAATTAAATGTATCGAAAGGCGCAAGGCTACTGCCCGCACCATGACGCAAGGTCTGTCCCGCCAAAACCGACGACGGTAATCCCGTTGCGGCTAGCCAATCTAAAGAGCTCTCTTGTAAATCAATACTCAAAATCTTCTCCAGTTAGGTTCATAAAGTGATCTATACCTCCATAGATCACTTAAATCTTTATGACAGCAGTCGAACCTACTCAGATCCTTAGCGGAATTGGCTCAAGTCGGGTTGAGCCTCACGGCGCAACATTTTGACCAAGTGAGTCAAGTCATCCGGCCACGGCGCTTCAAAATGCATTTCCTCGCCTGTCACAGGATGGATCAAACCCAACTCACGGGCATGCAATGCTTGACGTCTAAACCCTTGTAAGGTTTGAATCAGATCAGCAGTAATCCCACGTGGTAATCGCGCACGTCCCCCATAAGTTGCATCACCAACCAACGGAAAACCAATATGCGCCATATGGACACGAATCTGATGGGTACGGCCTGTTTCCAATTGAACCCGCAGCAAGCTGTGTGAACCAAAACGCTCCGTTACGCGATAATGCGTGACGGATGGACGTCCGCCGTGCTGCACGCTCATTTTCAAACGATCCACAGAGTGACGACGTATAGGTTCATCAATAGTCCCTCCCGCGATCACATGCCCGACAACCACCGCATCATAAATTCGGAACACCGATTTTTCAGCAAGTTGCTGCGACAAACTATGCTGCGCCACCAAGGTCTTGGCAATCACCAATAAACCGCTAGTTTCTTTGTCGATCCGATGAACCAAGCCCGCACGCGGTAGTTCGGCTAGACGAGCATCGTGATGGAGTAAGCCATTGACCAGTGTGCCAGACCAGTTCCCTACCCCGGGATGAACGACGAGTCCAGCAGGTTTGTTCAAAACAATGATCTGGTCATCTTCAAAAACGATGTTGAGTGGAATATCTTCAGGCAGACTACGGGTTTGTGCTTCTAGTGTGACATCAAGCGTAATGGTTTCCCCACCTAATGCACGAGATTTGGGTTTGACGACTTTGCCATCGAAAGTCAGTTGACCTGCCAGCATCCACTCTTTTATTTTTTCGCGTGAATACTCCGAAAATAATAATGCTGCCGCTTGATCAAAACGTAAACCCGCTAAAGTCTCATCAATAACTGCTGTTTTTTCAATATGAGTGGCAGGATGCGCTTGCAAACCAAAATCGTCGGGTAATTGCTCATTGGGCGTATCTACCGCGTCATCATCAATCAGGCTTTCGAGATCATCCTCAGGCGCAGCTTCGTCTTCAGACCATCCATCGATGGTGTCTAAAGCATTTATCGGGTCTTTCTCTGGGTTTATCGCTCATTATTTACGTCGTCATCTGTAGGCTTTGTGTGTTGGTCATGGCATTGGTCATTTGCGAAACAGCGCAAAAATGCTTTAATACCCGGCATTGTAGCCCAGATGGGCATGTTTCTCAGGAGTTTTTATGTCGCTGCCGCGTTTGACGGGTCTTGTAGTGCCAGTTGTACTGTCAGGATCGTTATTGCTGTCCGCTTGTAGCAGCCTACTCAGCAAAGATACTGATCGTAAAAAAGACACCGGTCCTACCCAGACCGAACAGGGTTATTATCAATCGGCTCAACGCTTTCTTGAAGGCGCGCGCTTTAGTGACGCCACCAAAGACCTAGAAGCGCTTGAGACATACTACCCTGTCGGGGCGTATACCGAACAAAGTCAACTCGACTTGATGTATGCACGTTTCCGAAATAGTGACTACCCAGGGGCAATCACGGCTGCGGATCGTTTCATTAAATTGTATCCACAAAACCCGCAGGTTGATTATGCCTATTATTTGCGCGGTGTCGCTAATATGGAAACAGGATCAGATGTTCTACTGCGTTATACCAACCTGAATTCTGCGCATCGCGATACAGGCTATTTGCGCGCGGCTTACGATAACTTCCGTGATCTTGTGACCAAATTTCCGCAAAGTGGCTATGCACCCGATGCTGCACAGCGTATGCGTTATATCACCAATCAGTTTGCTGAAGGCGAAATGAACGTGGCGCGATATAGCGTCAAGCGCAAGGCTTACGTTGCTGCTGCGCAGCGAGCGCGTTGGGTTGTGGAATACTATCAAGAAACGCCTCAAGTGCCTGAGGCACTGGCCACCCTTGTCTTTAGCTATCAACAGCTCGGGATGAATGACCTCGCAAATCAGTACTTAGATTTACTGAAAACGAACTACCCTAAATTGGTGCATGGCAACACGGTCAATCTAGCCGAGGCACGTGGTGAAGCATCTTGGGTCAACAAAATGACACTGGGTATTCTCGGTAAACCTGCGGTTACTGTAGTACCCACAGGCCAGCCCGATGAACCCGCAACTGCGCCAATCCCGAGTAGCAATGTCAACATCGCTCAACAACCGACAACATTGCAAAAAACAGGTAATGTCCTCAGTAAAGTTGGACATGGCGTGACGCGTTGGTTTGGAACGTTGTTTTCTGGTGGGGATAACAGTGAAATGGGTGAAAGCAATAACGCACCCGCGTCTAGAGCAACTTCGCCATCGCAAATTTCTTCTGCATCACCCTCCGCGCCAACCAAGCCATAACATGGCCTGACATGTTATCATCCTCCATCAGCGATGCTTGATATCGCATCTGATGGAGGTTGTTTGACATGAGTATTCCGCGCGCAATTGTCGATCAAATTATCGATCGCACAGACTTAGTCGAACTCATCCACAGCCACGTTCCCCTTAAAAAATCTGGCAAAAGCTTTACTGCATGTTGCCCATTCCATCAAGAAAGTACGCCATCCTTTCACGTTCACCGCGACAAAGGCTATTACCACTGCTTTGGTTGTAATGCCAATGGCAATGCTATTAGTTTCCTCATGAACTATGAGAATCGTGACTTTATCGATGTGCTCAAAGATCTTGCACAACGTGCAGGCGTCGAGCTTCCAGAACGTAACCCTCAAGCCGTGCGCGAAGCAAAAGCCCGCCTCAGTTATACGCGACAAGCCACACCCGTCGTCACACCAGCAAAGCCGACGACAACGAAGCAATCCGCACCCACGGCCCCTTCAAACTCTGAAGCGCCCGCAGCGGACTTTTCCGGACTAGATGAAGATTCTTATTTAAATTCAGCACCCAGCAGTGATGATAGCTTGGACTACTATGAGTATGATTTTCCACTACAACCGCTCGCTGCAGATGAGCCTCTAGAAGCAACACTCTATGATTTGGTTGAGCAAGTTGCTCAGTTCTATGAACAACAACTGACCCAAAATGCACCTGCACGCGCTTACTTTGATCGTCGTGGTTTAGATGACGCCGCAATTCAGTCTTGGCGTTTGGGCTATGCGCCAGATCACGCCAATCATCTCGCGCAGCGTTTCCCGCATGATGTCGAAGGTCTCAAAAAACTTGGACTCATCCGCACCTCAGAACAAGGACGTGATTACGTCCTACTCCGTGATCGCGTAATCTTTCCGATACGAGACCCCAAAGGACGTGTGGTCGGATTTGGCGGTCGTGCCATGCGTGATGACATCAAGCCCAAATACATCAACTCGCCCGAATCTGAGATTTTTTATAAAAATCAGATCCTATATGGCCTTTTTGAAAGCCGTAAAGCGCGCGCAGAAGAGTGGTTGATCGTTGAAGGCTATATGGATGTCATCGCGCTGCATCAAGCCGGGCTACCGGGGGCTGTGGCTGCGTTGGGTACAGCAACCAATGTCGATCACCTCCTGACTTTATTTAAACAAAACCCTCGCGTCACTCTCGCTTTTGATGGTGATAACGCTGGTCAACGTGCCGCGTGGCGGACACTTGAGCTATCACTTCCCGTGCTAGAGGATGGTCGTGAACTCCGCTTCCTCGTACTGCCTCAGGATCATGACCCTGATTCTCTGGTGCGCATCGAAGGAGCTTCTGGCCTAAAGCGTCGTATTCAAAGTGCCCCGCCACTCTCCGACTTTCTTTATGAGACGCTCGCGGTACAGCACAATCTTGCTCATCCTGAAGGCAAAAGTCGCCTCATGCGTGATGCACAGGAAATGATTAATCTCCTGCCGCAAAATGGCAGTTATCGCAGATTGTTGTTTCAGTCTTTACGCGAGCGTTTAGGTTTGGGATGGAAAGGAAAAACTGCACAGCTTGTACAGCACTCACTGAACTTTGAACAGCATTCGCTCGAAGATCAGGCATTACTGCTGCTACTGCATTATCCCATGCAAGCAGAAGCCTTGGAGGAGTTGCACGAACTGGCTGATGCCAATCAGCCCCTTGGACGCGCCTTAAAACTGATCGCACAGTTCCGTAGCGACTTACCAGACGATGCGGAACAAGCTTTATATTTTCTGTTGGGGGCATGGCCTGATGATCGCGAGCGCGCATGGCTGTGTCACTTACTAGACCGTGTCAACATTCAAAGCCTTAATGCTGAACCAGTGCATTTGGAGGGGCTCTGTCAGGAGTTGGCGTTACATCTATGCGAGCAGTACCTCGAACGACGGCTACATAGCAGTGGATCGCTGAGTGAAAGTCAGAAAATTAAAGATACACTTGCAACGTTACGCAGTAAGCGTACCTTTAGGGAAAGGGCATTGGATATGGGTGCGTGAAAAGGTTGCACGCTCAAATTACATCCTCTGCGGCTAAAGCAGCAATCACTGTGGGGCGTACATTAATACGATCCATATATTTAACAATTGCAGCCCACGGACTCAAATCAATTGCAAAAAATCTGACCCAGCGCAGCACGGTAAACAAATATGCATCGGCAACGCTAAAACTTTCACCGAGTAAATAATTTTCTTTTGCTAAAGTCTGTTCGATCAAATCAAAGCGCTTGTAGAGCTTTCCCTTAAAGATATCTTTCACATCCTTTGGGATACCCGCATTAAACAACGGACTCATCCCAGAGTGTATCTCGCTGCTGATAAAGCCGAGCCACTCTTGCAACCGCACTCGCTCCCATGTCCCATTGACTGGCACTAAACCCATCTCGGGTTTTAAGTCCGCTAAATACTGCACAATCGCAACACCTTCCGTCAGCACTTGCCCACCTTCTAACTGCAATGCAGCGACATAACCTTTGGGATTAATGACCAAAAAGTCCTCTCCCATCGCTGTGATTTTGGTCTTGTTATTGACCTTCACCAACTCAAAAGGTAACCCTAACTCGCGCAGTATGATATGTGGAGATAGCGAGCAGGTTTCTGGTGCGAAATACAATTTCATGGTTGGCCACTCATTTAAGATAAAAAAATAAGTGTAATTTGGCTAGTTACAATTGTATAGAAGGCAGTATTTTGTTATCTAGGTACATAAAATATACTTAGGAACGCTCATGAAAGAGAATATGTCTGGCTGTTCCGTCGAAGCAGCGATGTCGCTCCTTGGCGGTCGTTGGCGGCTGCTGATCGTATCCTACCTACTAGATGGCCCTAAACGATTCAACGCGTTACGCAGAGATATTCCCAATATTTCCCAGCGCATGCTTACACTGGATTTACGTGCGCTTGAAGAAGCAGGCTTGATTGAACGCACGGTCTTTCCTGAAGTGCCGGTCAGAGTAGAATACTGCTTGAGCAGTGATGGGCAACGATTACAAAAAATCGTTGCTGTAATGAAGGAGTTTGGACTGTGGCTAAAAGAGCAGCCTTATTATGAAAAGAGCATGAGCAAATAATAGCTTTTTTAATCTCGCTCAATCAATTCGATTTTATAACCATCTGGATCTTCGACGAAAGCAATAACGGTGGTGCCATGCTTCATCGGCCCAGCTTCGCGCACCACTCGCCCACCGCGAGCTTTAATCTCAGCACATGCGGCGTAGGCATCAGGTACAGCAAGGGCAATATGTCCGTAAGCCGTGCCTAACTCATAGCTGGATGTATCCCAGTTATGTGTTAGTTCCAGCACAGTATTGGCATCTTCATCACCATAGCCGATAAATGCCAAGGTGAAGCGACCTTCGGGATAGTCTTGCTGACGTAATAAGCGCATGCCGAGCACTTCAGTATAAAACGCGAGCGAGCGCTCTAAGCTCCCCACCCGAAGCATGACGTGTAACATTCTCATTTTAATGCTCTCATTCATTTATCTAACGAAACTTTCTTTTCACGCCACGGTGCGACCCAAGGCAGCATGAGCATGCCGGGAATCGCGAGCACAGTACAGAGCCAAAAGAAATTGGTATAGCCACCCATGAAATCAATCATATAACCCGCATAACTACTCACAACTGTACGTGGCAAAGACGCAAGCGTGGATAATAGCGCCAATTGAAAAGCGGTATATGCAGGGTTGGTACTTTTCGCGATAAATGCTACGAATGCCGCAGTACCAAGCCCTACGGCAAAGGCCTCTGTCCCTACGACCGTGCCTAATGCCATTAAACTTTGTCCCGTTTGGGTCGAAAGCCATGCAAATAATGGAATAACCAGCATTTGAGCGAAGCCAAAAATCCATATGGCGCGATTGATGGAAATCTTGAGCATCGCAAAACCACCGACAAAACCACCGATCAACCCACCCCACAACATAGCTACTTTCGCTACCGCACCAATCTGCGTTTTGGTATAGCCCATATCGAGGTAGAATTTGGTCGCAAGTGAGGTCGCGAGCGCATCCCCAAGCTTATATAGAACAATAAATACAATTAAGGCAACCCCAGCTTTTACCCCTTTACGAGAAAAAAACTCTTGCAGCGGCTCAATAAAAGCACCCGATATCGTTCGCGGCGGCGCTTGCTTCAACTCAGGTTCATGCACAAAAACCGCCATGAGTGTGCAAGGCAGCATAAACAACGCAACGATCAAAAAGACCAGATCCCACGGCAACTGATCTGCAAGAATCAGTGCCAAACCACCTGGCACCAAGCCAGCAAGCTTATAGGCGTTGACATACACCGTATTCCCTAAGCCTAACTCGCGATCAGGTAGAATCTCACGGCGATATGCATCAATCACGATATCCAATGAGGCACTTAAAAAACTGATAAAAATGCCAAGAGCGCTAATCAGTGGTAACTGACTATCTGGTTGTAGCGTCCCTAATGTCCCGAGCGCAACGACCAAAAATAACGGTAAAACAACCAGCCAAGTTCGACGACGACCAAACTGCTTAAATTGAAAGAAATCTAAGAAAGGTGCCCATAATGGCTTAAACACATATGGCAATTGCAACAACGTCAATAACCCGATAGTTTTGATATTGAGATGATAGGCATCCGCCCATGCGGGAATAAGATTCAAAAAAACAAATAAAGGTAAACCTGACGAAAAACCAATCACTGTACAAATTAAAATTCTTTTCCAAAAACCCGACTTTGGAGACTCTGTGTTGGAGAATGTTGACTCAGTCATGGACATAATAAAATCGCTGGTTGCTTTAACGTTATAGAATGATTGTAGAAAGTTAAGCAATAATGCTTAATATCAAAAAGCTTTAGCATACAAGAGTAGCCGCATCGCAATATTTTTGCCAGAATACTCTCACTTAAGTTTGTACCGATGCTTTTTGAAACCCTGTTTGGAGTAGCCCCATGCCGGTGAATGCACTTGCAACCCGAGCCCTACTCTCCTGCCGTCAAGCCGTCATGGCCAGCCAATCCGCCAGCGTGCCGGGCTTTCCATTTACCACGGTGATTCCCGTGAGTGTGACCCCAAGTGGTCAAATCATCGCACTCTTGAATGAAAATGCTCAACATACCCGAAATGTCATGATCGACCCACGCATATCAATGCTGATGCACGATGACATCGAAGAAAACTGGCAAGCGGCAACCCGTCTTTCAGTTCTGGGTTATTTACGTCCACTACAGATCTCAGGCGACGCGCTAGAGGTCACACGTGACTCCTTCTATAGGCTCCATCCAGAGCTCAAAGACTTTGACCGCACCCTAGACTTTCATTTTTGGGTGCTTGAGCCAGTACGCTTCAGGCTTATTTCGGGTATTGAGCGTGTCAACTGGCTGGATGCCGTCAGGCCAGAGCTCTTTGAACTCATGCCACAGCAGCGCACAATCCTCAATAACACCCTAGCGAAGTATGGTCAGCAATCCAACGTGACACAGGCCAGTCGCTATGGTTTGCAAATTTTTGAACAAGGGCGTGTTCGCTTTCTTGCACTCAAAGAACCTGTAGAGTACATGTCCGAACTGATCGAACAAATGAATGCAGGGCAATTTGACGATCCTGCACTGATCGACTGAATATCAAACCCGCTGAAGGATGCTCAAAGCATCCCTTAAGCATATGCTATCGCCGTTATCCAGAGTTTTGCCCGATTTGCCCGAATAGTCAGGAAGGATGATTCCAGTCCGCCATGAATCTGCTACACTGACTGACTGCTAAAACAGAACATAAATATTTTTTGAATGAGCCAAATATTGCCAATTTTAGAACATCCAAACATTGATCTACACGTCACTGATTCCTCACCATCCAGAACCGATGATACGAAACCATCAATAAATACCGATCAAGCCTCAATCCAAAGCAGCATTGACAACACACCATTAAATGCATCATCGAATACACTTGAAACTGGCGTACAAACTGCCACAATACCAAACAAATCCGAAATACCAGAACCAATGACGACGGAACTCGCTATGGAAAGTCAAAGCAACAGTAGTAAAAACTTAGACACCTTAAACAACAATAGCGAAAAGACTTCAGAACGCCGCAATGTAGAAAGCCACAGTGCAGAAAACCATGATGAGCTCAAGCATCTATTGGACGAAATCGCCCGTACCAAACTACCTACGCCAAAGCCACAGCGTGCAAAGCAAGTTTTAGAAACCTCTATGGTTGAAAGCACTGACTCAAAAAACCAACCCATCTCCACGAAAACTAATCCAATAAAACCCATGCCCCTGATAACACAAAAAAGTACCCCATTGAATAAAGCAACATTGCCAAAGAGCGGCTTCCTAACACCAGCCCAGCTCATGCGCGAACCAAACCTGTCGAGCCTGCCGCCAAGCACACGCCGTATCAAACCATTAAATGATTTCCTCGGTCAGCATCGCGCGCGCGCGGCGGTCGAAACCGCCCTTTCTCTGCCCTTTGATGGCTATAATATTTTCGCGGTTGGGACCAGTGGCCTGGGTAAACGAACCATGCTCAAACGCATGCTCGCGGTTCAAGCAGCTCAGATGCCGACTCCAAGTGACTGGGTATACGTCAATAACTTTATCAATCCGCGCCAACCGATTGCTTTAGAGTTACCCCCTGGCGACGCTCCTAAGCTCAAAAAACACATGCATCAACTGTGGAGCAATTTGTTTGATCACCTTGAGAAATCATTTGCGGCAGACAGTTACCACACCCGCATTGAGACGATCAGACAGAGTGCAGGTAATGCCCAACAGCAAGCCTTGCAAGCTTTGACGCAAGAAGGCGAAGCCTTGGCACTTAAGCTGGTTTCGCGTAATGAGCAACATCGCTTTGTACCTGTCAAAACCTTAGAAGCAGAAAGTGCCGGCCTCGGCAAAGAACTCGACGAAAATGAACTGGCGGCACTTGCGCCAGCTGAACGTGCCAAGATTAATCAAAATGTCCGTCAGATGGACAAAAAACTCCATCGCCTAGGCGCACGTCTCGGACGTATCGAAGAACAGACGCGTCATCAAGTTGCACGGCTGAATGCCCAACTGGCCAGTGATATCGTCATTCCTCGCGTCACGCAAGTTGGACTTCGCTTTGAACACGTTAACGGCATCACTGAGTATCTTAAAGATTATGCTACTGACATCATCGAACACGTCGAACTGATACTTGAGCAAGAAGAAGATGATTTCCTACCTGGCGTGTTTGATCGGGTACCCCCGCGCTATCAGGTCAACGTCGTCGTCACGCATAAGCCAAATTCAGGCGCTCCAGTAATCTTTGAAGACCTGCCGACCCATTACAACTTGTTGGGTCACGTTGAACAACTGACCCAAATGGGGACGATTACTACCGACTTCACACTCATTCGCTCCGGTGCATTGCATCGTGCCAATGGCGGCTTTTTAATGCTTGAAGCTGATCAGTTACTTGAGCAGCCGTATGCTTGGCAGGGACTCAAACGTGCTCTGCGCTCAGGTCAACTTAAGCTCTCTTCGCTTGAGCATATGCTGACACTCACTGGCAGTATTTCACTTGAACCCGATGCACTCCCGCTCGCTGTCAAAGTGATTTTGCTGGGTGAACCCTATATCTATTATGAATTGCTAGAATTTGAACCAGAACTCAATGCCCTGTTCAAAATCCGCGCTGACTTCACCAACACACTGAATCGTACCGAAGAAAACGAAGAAGCCTATGTCCGTCTGATTGCTGACTATGTCAATAAAGACAAGCTGTTGCCATTTGATCGTTCTGCTTTAGCAGCACTCCTCACAGATTCAAGTCGCCAAGCAGAAGATCAATCGTCACTGTCTCTGCATGCGGCAACGCTCGGCGACTTACTGCGCGAGGCCAGCACCTTAGCCATTGATCATGGCGATCGCCAAGTGACGGCTAAACATATTGATGCGACCTTACAAGCACGATTATATCGTCTCGGGCATCTGCGTGAGTTATATTGGGAAGACCTGTCGCGTGGTACGCAGTTGATTGAGACCGAAGGCTTACGCATCGGACAGATCAACGCACTGACTGTGGTGCACTATGCAGATAGTGAGTTTGGTTTACCTGCACGCTTGACGGCAACGGTTTATCAAGGCGGTGGTGAGATCCTCGACATTGAACGTAGTGTTGAACTGGGCGGTGCATTGCACGCCAAAGGTATCTTGATCATGTCGAGCTTCCTACGGGCACACTTCGGGCGCACGCAACCCCTGCACTTCTCTGCGGCACTGGCATTTGAACAAAGCTACGGCGAGATTGATGGCGACAGCGCAACGCTTGCGGAGTTGTGTGCTCTAATTTCATCGATAAGCCAGATTCCAATCGATCAATCTTGGGCGATTACTGGCTCTATGAATCAGCTGGGTGTCGTGCAACCGATTGGCGGGATCAATCCTAAAATTGAAGGCTTCTTTGATGCATGCCAACTGCAAGGTCTCAATGGTCAGCAAGGTGTGATTCTGCCTGTGCAAAACGTCCAGCATCTGATGCTGCGTCAGGATGTCATCGATGCAGTGGCCGCAGGTAAATTCCATATTAATGCCGTGCGTACCGTTGAAGAAGCACTCTCCATCCTCATGAAGCGTCCTGCTGGTGTGATGGATGATAAAGGTCGCTATGGGAAAGAAACCATCTTTGGCGAAGTCATGCGTCAACTCAAACTATGGCAGCGTCTGGAAGATGGCGGAGAGAAAGGTAAAGCAAAAAAAGATGCTGAGACAGACGGAAAAAAAGAGGATAAATCAAAAAAAACGGATGCGCAGATCAAAGACACCGACGACAGTAAAAGTGTGGAAAAAGATAAATCAAAGGTGAAGAAAAAACCGGAGAAATCTGTGCCTGAGAAGGGCAAAAAAAAACAGCCTGAAGCGGACAACAATGATGTCGAGCCCTCTATTGAGTGGGCTGGTGGATAGTCTGTTGTAAAGTTAAGGCAGATTGAGCGGTAAAAAGCCGATGCTTTGAGATTAAAGCATCGGCTTTTTTATCATACTAACGCATCAATCGCATCAATCGCATCAATAATCCTTAGCGCTATAGAAACTGATGTGATCTAAACATTAGCACTCTTCGACATTGCCGCGTTTACGCATGGACTCGCTAAAAAACTCATAACGATTACGGCCATTGGCTTTTGCCTTATAGAGTGCGGCATCCGCTTGCCGGAGCAGTTGATCTATACTGGTCTCTGGCGTAGGTACAGCCACAGAGATGCCAATGCTAAAAGTGACACATTGTTGGTCACCATCAGGATGGGGAATGCTCAGTGCAGCCATACGTTCAATCAAACGCAGTGCTTGTTGCTCAGCCACATCCGCCTCCATGCTCGGAAACAATAGAACAAATTCTTCACCGCCATAACGTGCAGCAAGCTCACCACTGCGTTTAGCCAAACTATGGATCAACTGACCAACTTGCCGCAAGCACTCATCACCTGCAACATGACCCAGCTTGTCGTTGTAATGTTTAAAATAATCAACATCGATGATCATGAGTACCAAAGATTGCTGCTGACGCAGTGCCCGGTTCCACTCATGATTCATCATTTCATCAAGATGGCGGCGATTGGCCAGTCCTGTCAGTGCATCTTGACGCGACAATCCATCCAATTGATTGGCTAAACGCTCGCCATTGATGACGGCTTGTTGCAATAAACAGGCTTGTAAGAAATTAGTACGTTCTTGGCGATCCAGTGCATACGCCATACACATACCCAGAATACTGGTCCCCGTGTAAGTACGATGCAGCAATTGCCAATCCATTTCGGCATTGAGTTGATGCGTCAAAGCAAAGCCAAAAAGACCACCAGCCCACCCCGCAAATACAGCAAGAGGAAACCGCAACCCCACAAAACTATAGATTAAAATCATCGCATACATGATCCCCGCATGCGACAAAATCGTACTCGCGCCTGGGGCGATCACATTGGCAACTGCAACCGACAAGCCCACACAAATCAGACAGCCGATGGTGACATACCATTCAAACCAGCGATCGAAAATTGAAAAATAGGAGATGACCCAAGCGCCAGCCACGACGACCGCAACCCAGCCATAAATATTGATCCAGCGCACATAGCTGTTATCAGGCAATAGTTTAATAATCCCTGAAATCAGAATGGCATAGAGCAAGAGAATAATTGGGGCACGAAAGTGGAAACTTTTAATTGCGCGGGGGCAATAATAAGTGCGATATCTAATTTCTAGCGCTTTAGGAAAACGTAATGACCAAAACTTTGAATTTAGTACTGTTCTAATCTCTTCTTCTGAATGATCATTTTCTTCCACGCGATCACCGAGATTCAACACCCCCATTGAACGTAAAGGTATCGAATTGATGTCAGCAGAGTCGATATCAGTAGAAACAATGTCGTTATTCATCACGTGTATACCTGATTCCTTGATAATTGTAATGGGTCAAATCTTCCTGATTTACCAGTCTATTTTTATATAGTTTTTTTATAAAGCCACTCGCTCAAACTACCATAATGCAGATCAGGAATACCAATGCTTTTTATTATTTTTATCGATATTTTGATGCAAATTTAGCAGTTAATGGTGCAAATAAAAAAGAGTCTCAATACGGACTCTTTTCTATCAAAGATGCGATAACAGATTAACCTTGTTGAGCAGGTGAATGCTCTTCAATCAAAGGTTTCAGTTCACCTTTTTGAAACATATCCAAAACGATATCTGAACCACCAATCAACTCACCATTGACCCATAACTGTGGGAAAGTTGGCCAGTTCGCAATACGCGGTAAGGTTGCGCGAATTTCAGGATTTTCCAAGATATTCACAAATGCAAATGGGCGACCAATTTGACTCAACGCTTCAATCGCACGCGCAGAGAAACCACACTGTGGAAATTGCGGCGTACCTTTCATGTACAGCAGGACTGGATGCTTAGCAATTTGCTCACGAATGAGCGTTTCAGTTGCGTTTGCGCTATCTGGGCTTGATTGAACATCTGACATAACGGCTAGACCTGATTCAAAAGTATTCCACAATTATAGCGCTGATCGGTGAAAAAGCGTAATGAAAGCGTATGCTTTTCCACATCAAAATGTATTTACTTTTTTGATAAGATTCGTCATGCAAAATCTGCATTGAATTCACATCATTTCGATCATAATTTGCTAACATGTTGACCTACAATTTGTACAACCCGAGAACCGATCATGAACTCACCTCTAAATCCTCATGCCGTCACTGAGACTTCTGCTCAAACAAGTCATTTGATGCCTACCTATGCGCGTCAACCGATCGCATTTGTACGAGGACGTGGTTCATATCTATTTACTGCTGATGGTACTGCTTATTTAGATGCGTTGACTGGCATAGCCGTCTGTGGTCTTGGGCACGTTCATCCTGCGGTCACTGCCGCGCTGGTTGAACAAGCAGAAACACTCGTCCACACCAGTAATCTATTTCAGATTCCTTGGCAGGAAGATGCTGGACGTTTGCTCTGTCAGGTTGGTGGTATGGAGCGCTGCTTCTTCTCCAACAGCGGTGCTGAAGCCAATGAAGCGGCAATTAAACTTGCCCGTATGAGCGCCTATAAAAAAGGCATCACGACGCCAAAGATCATCGTGATGGAAAAATCTTTCCATGGCCGTACTTTGGCAACCTTGTCT
>CAYJTU010000073.1:0-16753 GCA_964373105.1 uncultured Moraxellaceae bacterium
CAACACCATCACCGACACCGACACCAACACCTACTCCAACACCAACACCGACACCAACACCAACACCGACTCCAACACCGACTCCAACACCGACTCCAACACCGACTCCAACACCGACTCCGACTCCGACTCCAACACCGACTCCAACTCCAACTCCAACTCCAACTCCAACACCAACACCAACACCAACCACATTAGCTGATCGCTTTGTGGGATCTTGGTTATCAGGTTTTTGTAATAGCGGCACCCGACTGAACTTCACCGTTTATAAAACAACGGCTAATAGCGTGCGCTTCACCTATGAAGGCCGTAAATTTGAAAATGAAGACTGCACCGGCAATGTGATCGCCACCTATCAACAGGCTATTGATGATCGATTCCTGACTGAAATTCAGCCCACTCAAAGCTTTAGCACGACGAGTTTTAATGCTGTCAAGGAAATAGACCGTTTCCGTCCAAACGGGATCGCTAATACCTATGCCTTTAAAAATGCAGATGCATTCTGTCCATATCAAGGTACACCCGAACAAACTCACGACTATATGAGTCGGATAGACCCAAGCAAGTCTGGGCTCTGCTTTACCCGTACCACGCGAGAAGGCTTTAGTCTTCTTAAACCTACTGTCAAAAATGCAACGGCCAACTATCGCTTCGCAGATAACCAACCCTCCTTCGCCGATTTCGTCGTTCAACTCAATCAGCAGGGCGCACAAGGCTATGCACTCGTCAAAGCATCGGTGAGTGTAGATCGAGAAAATAGTAGCTCTAATGAAAATAAAAACTTGTATGTCAAAAACAATAATACATCCGACACTTATACCTATAAATCAAGTTATATCAAATCCACCAGTGTTGCAGGTGAATACTTGGATTGGGTAAAAGAAATACAAGCACAGGGCAAAGTGGGCTATATCTATAAAACTTCTTTTTCGGGTTCTGGTCTACTCGATAGTACGCATCTGTTTGTAAAAAACAATCAAAAACCCGCTACCTACACCTATGAAGTTAACTTTATCGATCAAGGCAGACCTGCGAGTGAAAGAGTCGCGGTCTTTAATACGCTTGGTGCTAAAGGGTGCAGGCTACTCAGTGCGGAAGATACCTTTACGCATAACGGTGTAGAAAATGGCAGTTATTATGCAACGGCTTGTGTCAACAGCTCCACCCATCTCGGCACGTACCAGTACCGCTACGTTGCAGAACCCGCAACGCTTGCCGAGGTCACAGCCCTGCTTAAAGCACAAGCTGCAGAAGGCTATCGATTGGTTAACGAGTATTTCAAGGTGGGCTTCAACACTGGATTCTTGTTTGAACGCGACAGTGAAAATACCAACGCAATTGAATTTAAGGTGTTTAGTTCCGCTACGCTAGACAATTTAGATTCGGCGATTGAGATTGGTGATCGTTTACAAGATCAAGGCAACTTAGGCTGGTTCTTGCTATCGACGACTCAACCATTGACGACTCACTTCAGTATTTTTACTAACCGCCCAAGTGAGCGTAGTTTAGGCGTGGGCGTTATCTTGCCTTAAGCCCATCTGCAGGCAAAATGATGGTGGCAGAGAGAATTGAATTCCACCATCGTTGACCCAACTCTCTAGTCATAAAAAAAGCCAGCTTAGATCAAGCTGGCTTCTCAATTAAGTGATGATCAATTTACAGAAACCGCACTCCATGCTGCGGCAACCGCATTGTATTCTACAGAGTTCGCGCCATAGAGATCCGTTGCGGCATTCAAGGTTGCAATACGTGCTTGCGGATAGGTTGTACCCGAGGTGAAATACTGACTTAGCGCTTTGTACCAGATCTTAGTCACCTTATCCCGTCCAATCGCCACCAAAGCAGTATTACCGTTACACACGAGATCACTAGGAGCCAGTTTTGAGGTAAAGCCCGCAGGAACGACTGCACCTTCAGAGAGAAGATAATAGAAGCGGTTGGCAACCCCTGATGTAAAATGAGCATCATAGATACTAGTATTGTTACTGCCAAAGAACTTCTCACCTGCTGACGTAAAGCCACCATTTTTATAACAATCGAAGGATCCGATTGGACCAGTCGTGCCATCATTAAATGTCACGGTTCTTCTATCCAAGCTCGGCTTAAACATATAGCGTATGGCTTTCGGAGTACCGTCAGCATTGGTTTTAGCCGTATATACATCTTCACCAATCAGATAATTCGCTGGGTGAGATATTGTCGCCACAGAGAATTCAACTGAGGTTCCCAGAATGTCAGAACTTCCTTCATTCAAACCACCAGAGTCTCTATCGTTATACACCAATGCAGCAGTCGCAGAGGTCACACCATGTGTCATCTCATGGCCCGCAACATCCACGGCAACCACAGGTCGGGTTCCCTGACTACTACTGCCATCACCATAGAACATGCTCTTCGCAGAATCCGCCCAGAAAGCATTGGTATAGCCAGTGCCGATATGCGCATAACTGGTCACACCCTTACCATCATTAAAAATCCCATTACGGCCGAGAGTCTGATAAAAATCCCAAGTCTTTGCAACGCCAAAGGCGATATCAGCAGCTGCTGTAGCACGATCTGCAGTCGTGTTATCACCAAAAGTATTGGTCGCTTTTGAGATATACGTAGCGCCTTTAGTAATTTTATCAATATCACTGACATATACAGGTGGAGCCGCATTTTGGGCATCTTTCACGGTTCCACTACCGCGAGTTGGATCAATCAGGTAATAGGTATCGACTTTCGACAGTGTATCCGTGGATTTGCCATTATTTAGCACCACATTACCAAACAGTAATGTTTTACCCGTTCCGGCTGCAGCAACCACATTGGTTGGTGTTGGAGACGGAGGCGTGGTCGGTGGTGTAGACAAGTGCTGAATGAGCTCTTCACGGTCAAGAACCGCGCCGCTGTCAGCAGCGATGTAAATAAGAGACAATTTTGGTGACTTTTGCGCCGTCACTCCGTAAGTGCCAATGAGGCGTGATTCCTCACCCGACACACTGACCTGATAGGCCAGCGTAGGTTTGCTATTGCGTGCAAAAACCACTAATTTCGGCGCTAAGGCTTCTTTAACGGTACCGCGAAAACTCTTCACAGCAATCGCTTTGGCTGCTGCCGCTGTGATATTTGCTTTCACATCGCCTGCTGTTTTGCTTGAGACGGTTTGAGTCAGGTTGATCGCCGCAGTTTGCGATAGGCTCGCATGCTTCAATTGACCATGATACGAATGCACGACAGTGTCGCCGCCAATCACCGGTAGACCATTGTAGAAACGATTAAAACGCACATGTTCGGTGCCATCGCGATCCACAATTACATCTTTGGCTTTGAATTGATCCCCTGACGCTGAAGGTAATGCATCTGCTGCAACACCTAAGGTTTTATTCGATGCACTCGCAGTAGATAGTTTAAATGTACTGCTATTTTGTTGAATCACGCCCAAAGCCCGATCAATTGCAGCCTTATTAGTTATATCGCCTGCTGTCGCTTGGTGTGCAGCCAAAATCATAACCGCTGCAGAAATAGCTTTAATACGAAAGTTCATAATGACTCCATTTTGTTTAATTTCCAGCACATAATCAGCACATCTAAACCGAACACGGGCTGGTTGAAAGTTTTGGTAAAACTTCTTCTAATCAGTATATTTTCTCAATATCTGGTACACACCAAGAAACTATACTAATCAAGATACTAGCACGCAGTTAATAAAAATAAGAAATATTTAAATATATTTATTAAAAATCAAATATTTAAAATTAAAAACATGCCCATATCATCAACATTAGACTTATAAGTAACATTGACAGATAATAAAAATGCAAATTGCATACCAACTAGACAGTTATTTTAAGTTTATTAATGACAACCATTAACCAAATGTAATACTATATCATTTCAATTAAAGCAAAATGGTTGGGCTTATTAATTATTAATTCGATAAATTATGTTTACTCGTTCTCAATTTATAATAAAATATTTACTTACATTTTTCATTAAATTCAAAAAATAATGAGTACTATTATACGAATTTTATATATTTATATAATTATTTTTAAGATTGGAAGTCAACATGGCCCGAATACTGATCTAGGAATATGCCTCTAGATTTAATTAAACAAACCCATAATTAGCAAGGAAATGACACGAAAGTTTCGCACGGGGGATTTAGTGAGATATGGACAAAGAGGTGCTACAACCACATCTTCGGTTGAACAAAAGCATGACTGCTAATTTTGGATAGCACCCATCAAAAAATCTTGCAGGAGGTGTACGGTTTTAAGCGCTTCATAAGGCTTCAAACGGCATGAGTCTTACATCGTACCGCATACGGCAGGACTTCAAGCCGTTCAGCCTCGATCGGCTCACCGCAGACAGTGCAGAAGCCATAATGCCCTGTATCAAGGCGCGATAAGGCGTCATTGACTTGAATGAGCTCGTTGGAAGCGGCTAATTGGACAGCGAATTGCTCATCATCACGTCCATGGAGGCTTGCTTGATCACTCCACTGATCATTATCAGGCGCATTGCGCTCCTCACGCTCTTCAGCAATCCGTGCTAAACGACCTTCCAACTCTTGTTTTAATTCAACCAAATGCGTGCGGACCATTAAATTGCTCATCATCATTCCTTGTGCTGATCTTATTCTGATTTTATTTAAAGTTTCATGCATGATGAATAGCATGATTCAAGGGATGGAGCAAATCATTTCCGATTGCACGAAAGATATTTCTTGTTAAGAATTAAATAGATTTTGGATGATAACCGCTCATACCAGATACAGAACTCACTATTGATGATCGTAGACAGTCGACCAGCTGCTTTATACACTTGATTACGCTCTGGTATTAGCGCTATTCATCACTTCTTAAGTCCAATTCCATCGACTTCATTGCCGCCACACGCAGGATTCCATTGTCATGAAAGCATCTGATCTGTTTGTTAAAGCCCTTGAAGCAGAGGGCATCCAATATGTGTTTGGCATCCCCGGTGAAGAAAATCTAGACTTCCTTGAATCACTCCGCGCTTCGACGATCAAACTCGTCTTGACCCGTCACGAGCAATCAGCCGCTTTCATGGCAGCCACTATTGGACGCTTAACTGGAAAAACAGGCGTGTGCCTCTCCACTTTGGGTCCAGGTGCAACCAACCTCGTGACGGGTGCTGCCTACGCCCAACTCGGTGGGATGCCGATGCTGATGATCACGGGTCAAAAACCGATAAAGACCAGCAAGCAAGGGCATTTTCAGATTGTCGATGTGGTCGATATGATGCGACCTTTGACCAAATACACCAAACAAATTGTGTCTGCCGACAATATCTCTGCGCATGTGCGCGAAGCCTTTCGTCTTGCGGAAGAGGAACGCCCCGGCGCGGTGCATTTGGAGTTGCCAGAGGATATTGCGAGTGAAGAGACGGATATGCTGCCGATACCCGCCAGTCGCCACCGCCGCCCTATTGCGGATGATAAAGCGATAGGCTGGGCCGTCGATGCCATTAAAGCCGCTAAAAGCCCCCTGCTCATGATTGGTGCAGGTGCCAACCGCAAACGCACTTGTCGCGTACTGCGTGAGTTTGTAGATAAAATCTGCATCCCTTTCTTTACTACGCAAATGGGTAAAGGGGTGATCGATGAATCACATCCATTGTGGCTGGGCAATGCTACCCTATCAGATGGTGACTTTGTCCATCGTGCGATAGAACATGCTGATCTGATCATCAATGTCGGTCATGACGTGATAGAAAAGCCGCCTTTCTTTATGAAGCCCAATGGCCGTACCGTCATCCATATCAACTTCTCAGGTGCCGAAGTGGATGCGGTGTACTTCCCACAAATCGAAGTCATCGGTGATGTCCCGCATAGTATCTGGCGACTGAACGAACTCATAGAGCCGCAACCCCACTGGGATTTCAGTTATTTTCTCACTGTTAAAGAACACTTAGAAGCCCATTTAAATCTGGGCGCTGATGATCCACGCTTTCCCATGTATCCGGTCAGAGTCGTGGCCGATGTCTATCGCAGCCTCGCCAAAGACAGCATTTTATGCCTCGATAACGGCATGTATAAGATTTGGTTTGCACGCTACTACCGCACTCATCTCCCCAATACCATGCTACTGGATAATGCATTGGCGACCATGGGTGCTGGACTGCCGTCTGCTATTGCCGCCAAGATCGTCCATCCTGAGCGTCAAGTCTTAGCGATATGTGGTGATGGTGGCTTTATGATGAACTCACAAGAACTTGAAACCGCAGTCAGACTCGGACTTCACTTAGTAGTATTGATAATCCGTGATGATGCTTTTGGCATGATTCAATGGAAACAAGCCCATCTGCACTTCCCTAATTTTGGGATGGATTTAAGTAACCCTGACTTTGTCGCCTATGCCAATAGCTATGGGGCCATTGGGCATCGTATTGACGCCGCAGATCAACTCACCCCATGTATTCAACATTGTCTGGCGACACCTGGAGTCCATGTCATCGATCTCCCGATTGACTACTCGGATAACGACCGAGTCTTGAACCATGAAATTCAGACGTTAAGCGCACAAATCTGATTTTTTTTTTGAGCAAGAACATGACTCTCGATATGATGATCTGACTAAAGCTTGGCACATTTACCAAGCCTCTTCTTTGATGAGATTATGATTTGCCGAAAAGATTCGCTGCTTTTGCATAGGTCTGCAGAGATAAATTTGCAAATTTTGCAGAGAGGGTCATCGCCGTCTTATCCACGAGACTAAAGTAAACTTCCGAAAATGCGATCGTGATCAACAATACACAGATGCAACTGATGAGTGCCGCCAGTGTGTAGCTAAGATTTAAAGCACTTAGATAACCGAACAGTGGGATTCCCACCACATATAAAATCAGTAAATGATTGAGGTAAGCTGAGAAGGATAACTTGCCTAAATAGATCGTCAACTGGTTAGTGATTGCTACGGATAGCTTTGGATTACCCAAGATCGAGATTACGATGAAAGGACCTGATAAAAAATTTAAAATCTCATAGGCTTGATCACCCAATATACGGTAGAACCACTGGTAGACCAGACTGTCGTTATGGACGCCCGCAAAATATAAACCAAGCAGCAAACACCCTATCGCCAAAACGTTTGGAATGTTTTTTCTATTTAGATAAAAAAGCGATCCTATTAAAAAAGCTGCATACCCTAAATACTCGACTTTAAAACAGAGCACAATCGTTGCGATCGGAATGAGCCAATACAAGACTTTCTTCTTGGTCATCAAGTACAGCAGAAAAAATAATCCAAATGAACCGAATATCTCGATCTTCATCGTCCAAAGCACCCAGTTGTATTCACTGTTGCCAAACAAGAATGAACCGATGCTTCCCTCATAGAGTGCATGCTGTAACGAAGGATACGTGACATTGCCGATCTCTGAGGCCCAACTGGTCATCCCCGTCGAATCAGGATCAAACAGCGTATAGGCAGCCCACAGCAAAATACAGGATACAAAAGCAGGGATCATCAGGCGTGGATAGCGCTTTAGACTCATCACTTTAATTTTTTGAATCGGGTCTTTGCTGTTCACAATCGAATAAGTCAGTACAAAACCACTCAAGACAAAGAAGATATAGACCGCGGCCGTCCCAGAATACCAAAATGCAAAGGGCGAGTTGTGAATCCATGACTCTATGGATTGCGTGGGGGTGGGTTCATTAAAAAAATGATGCAGCGTTGGAAAAAAACTGAGAGACAAGTGCGAGAAAACCACGAAAAGACACGCTACGCCCCGAATGGCCTCAGCAGCTTCAATTTTCTCTTTAATCATGGTCATTAAAATATGCTTTTTTTAAGAAATCGTCATTCGTCAGCAGCATTATATGACATTCAGAATACATGATCTAATTTTAATATAAATCATGGCTTGCAAACGCGCTCATATGACAGCATCGCCTTAATTTTTTTAAGCGGTCGAGCAATCCGTAAAAATTGTAGTCTTTTAATACCATGGTAAATTTTATAAATATTTTGCCTTATCATGGCACGATATTCGTTAGTCTTTTTTTCGGAGTTCTTGCCGTGCGCCACTCAGTCGCTATTTTCCCTCGTGCTGCATTCTTGATGACGACCTTAAGCTTACTGTCGACTTATAGCCATGCGGCATTGCCACAAGACTCGCGCCGCGCAGGCGGAATCGCAGTCATTGAAGTCAGTCCCGCCACCAAAACAGCGACACTTGATGACCAATCCGTCGCTTTAGTGACTGAGAACAATAAAAATTATGCCATCGTTGGGATCCCTATCAGTACCACGACTGGGATACACACCCTAAAGACGGATCAAGGTAATTTTGACTTTAGCGTGGCTGACTACGCCTATCCCGAGCAGCGCCTCACCATCAAAGACCAAAGTAAAGTCACACCCGACCCCGAGCAACTCGAACGTTATGGCCGCGAAGCGGTTGAGCAAACCACGATCTATAAAGCCTTTAGTCCTGCACAAAGCTCAGGGTTTCCAAACTTTGTCCTCCCCGCTCATGCTCGCTTCTCAAGTCCATTTGGCTTTAAACGTTTCTTTAACAACGAACCGCGTGCACCACATGCTGGACTAGATATCGCAGCGGCCTTTGGCTCGGTTGCTCATGCGCCTGCAAGTGGCATCGTCGTGCAAACTGGTGATTACTTTTTTAACGGGCAGACCGTGATGATCGATCATGGTCAAGGTATCGTCTCTATGCTATGCCACCTGAGCCGCATTGATGTACAGATTGGGCAGACCGTCGCTCAAGGGGATGATATTGGCCTAGTCGGTAAAACCGGCCGTGCAACAGGACCGCATTTGCATTGGGGGGTCAGCTTGAATAATGCCCGCGTGGATCCACTGTTGGTGCTCCCTGCCTCTGAGAAGCCATAACCAATGAACAGCCCCGTAAAAGCACTCCTTTTTGATCTCGGTGGCGTGGTGATCGACGTCAGTTTTGCAAAAGCGTTTCAGGACTGGAGCGCCTCATCCAAGTTATCCTTTGCTGAAATACAAAATCGATTTGAGTTCGATGACCCATTTCAACAATTCGAACGTGGTGAGATCAGCACGCTTGATTATTTTGCACACCTACGCCAGCGCCTCAAATTGACAGGCAATGAGGAACAAATAACGCAGGGCTGGGATGCGATTATTACCGGACAAATAAACGAGACGATTGCGCTGATCAAGCATGCCCGTCAAAAGCTGCCTTGCTATGCATTCTCAAACACTAACGAGATGCATATCGCCCTTCTGAATCGGCATTACGCTGACGTGCTTAGCACATTTGATCAGGTCTTTCTCTCATCACATATGGGCATGCGTAAACCCGAACGGGCGGCATTTGAGTTTATTGCCCAGTCAATAGATGTAGCTGTGCATGAAATTCTATTTTTTGATGATCTGGCTGAAAATGTCACAGGTGCACGGCAAGCTGGGCTGCAAGCCGTGTTAGTACGACATACCGATGACGTCCGCGATGCACTGGCCACGCTGATTTAACGTTTTATTTTTTCTGAAATAACATCAGATTAAAAGCAGCAGCCGTCTTAAATTGGTCTAACAACTCAAGTGCCGCACGCTTTTCAGGCTTAGCTTTCCATACATAGGGCGTCATCAGCAGTAAATCTTTCAAGGCTTGATTGGACAAGATCAGAGGAAAAGTCACCTCACTGCGACTATGCAACGTGAAATGCTCTTCGAACCCCAACAAAAACTTATCCGGCTCATGGGCAAGTACTTCATCAAACAAGCCTTCACGCATCGTCCACAGATGCGTCGGTGCTGGGGTCACCACCAACACATAGCCTTCGGGTTTCAACACCCGCACCATCTCCGCAATCGGCAATGGACTAAACATGCTACTGGCGATATCCACAGATGAATCTGCAAGTGGCAACATCGCACCACTACCGACCAGCCACGTGATGTCTTTAAACTTCTTTGCGGCCAATTGAATCGCGGTTTTGGCGATATCTAGCCCGATCACATCATCAATGAACAGGCGAAAATGACTGGTGTAGTACCCTTCCCCGCAGCCGATATCGAGCAACGACTGCGCGTTTAGTGGATGAAGCAAGGCTGCAACCGCATCACGGAGGGGTTGGTAATGATCCGCTTGTAAGAACGCCCGACGAGCTTTGACCATGTCAGGATTATCGCCCGGATCAAGGCTTTTCTTGTGCTGCACCAAGTGCAGATTCAGATAGCCTTCACGCGCCACATCGAAGTTGTGGTTGTTTGTGCATTGCCATGATTTGCTAGAAGGTTGACTCGTTTGAGGTGCTGTGACATCAAGCGCACTCGCATGCAGTGGTTCATGGCATAAGGGACAAATCAATTGCGGCATATAGGGTTCAATCTGGTCTGAGATAAGTACTAGAGATCTAACGATGAAAAACAAAACAGCCGCATTTTAACTTAAAAATGCGGCTGCTCGAGCAATTGACGACGTGTTTTTAAAAACGTCTCACATTAGCCTTTTGCGTAGACAGGGAACTTGGCAGAGACCGCAGAGACTTTTGCTTTGGTTGCTGCGATGACATCCGCGTCACCTTTGCTATCCAATACATCGGCAATCCAGCCAGCCAGCTCACGCGCTTCAGATTCACCGAAACCACGTGTCGTGATTGCTGGCGTACCGATACGGATCCCTGAAGTCACAAAAGGTGAACGTGGATCATTCGGCACTGCGTTTTTGTTGACGGTGATCCCTGCCAGACCGAGCCATGCATCTGCATCTTTACCGGTCACGTCTTGTTTGATCAATGACAACAAGAACAGATGGTTATCAGTACCATTCGATACGATGTCATAACCACGTTCAATCAACACCGCAGCCATCGCACGGGCATTGGTTACGACTTGTTGTTGATAAGTTTTGAAGCTTGGGTCCATCGCTTCTTTAAAGCAAATTGCTTTTGCCGCAATCGCATGCATCAGCGGGCCACCTTGGTTACCAGGGAATACGGCGGATTGTAATTTCTTTTCAATCGCTTCATTCGCTTTGGCCAAGATCAAGCCTGAACGTGGGCCACGCAGTGTTTTGTGTGTAGTCGTGGTCGTCACGTCAGCGATTTGCACTGGGCTTGGATAGACGCCTGCGGCAACAAGACCCGCAACGTGCGCCATATCCACCATCAAGTAGGCACCAACTTTGTCCGCGATATCACGGAAACGTTGCCAATCCATGACACGGCTATAGGCAGAGAAACCTGCGATGATCATTTTTGGCTTGTGCTCAAGTGCCAAACGCTCTACTTCGTCATAATCGACTTCACCGGTTTCAACATTCAGGCCGTATTGCACTGCATTATAGTTTTTACCAGAGAATGATACTTTTGCACCATGGGTTAAGTGACCGCCATGCGCCAAGCTCATGCCCAATACGGTATCGCCACCTTCGAGCAGTGCCAAGAATACTGCACTGTTTGCTTGGCTACCCGCATGCGGTTGCACGTTTGCATAGTCTGCACCAAACAACGCTTTTGCACGATCAATCGCCAATTGCTCAATCACATCGACATGCTCACAACCACCGTAGTAACGCTTGCCTGGATAGCCTTCTGCGTATTTGTTGGTCAGGCTTGAGCCTTGGGCTTCCATGACGGCTGGGGAACAATAGTTCTCAGAAGCAATCAGCTCAATATGGTCTTCTTGGCGTTGATCTTCTGCATCAATGGCAGCGGCAAGTTCTGGATCAAAAGCATGGATAGAAATATTGGCAAACATGGAAATACCCTCGTGCAGTGAGCGAAATTGAATCTAGGCGGTCAAATCAAGCGGGGGATTTTAACACAAAGCCAAGCATTAACATCAAAAATTGATGACTGCATCGCGTGAGTTTTTTTCAGTTTCAAATGAAAAAACCGCCCATAAAATTATGGGCGGATTGAATATATGGATTGATGGTTTGATCATTTATCCCAACTTGAACTCACCACCGCGCTCAAGCGCACGCTGATAGGCAGGGCGTGCATGGATACGATCCAGCAAAGCCTGAATCTTGGGATAGCGACTTGCAGTTGCGCCGCCGCGTGCACTCGCCGCCTCTAAAGGAAAGCTCATTTGAATATCGGCGGCAGTCAACTCATTGCCCGCAAACCACAATGTTTTGTTCAGCTCAGACTCGAGAAACGCCAAATTGGTATCGATATTGGGCTGGATAAATAAACTCTTGGTGCGCTGTGAAATTTTCTTGGCGATCGGCTTAATGAAAAAAGGCATCGGCGCGACTTCAATCCGATTAAACACCAACTTCATCACCAGCGGTGGCATCAACGTGCCTTCGGCATAGTGCAGGAAGTATTTATACTTCAACCAATCCGCGCTGTTTTTCTCAGGTAAGAGTCGCCCATCGGCGTAGCGATCCATCAGATACTCAATGATTGCACCCGTTTCTGCGACAGTGATCTCATCATCGGTAATCACCGGTGACTTACCCAGCGGGTGAATCGCTTTCAATGATGGTGGCGCCAGCATGGTTTTTTTATCACGCTGATAAAACTTAATCTCATAAGGCAAGCCAAGCTCTTCCAGCAACCACAGCACGCGGAGTGAACGCGAGTTGTTGAGGTGATGTACAGTAATCATGTGATCAATCCCTATGCGTAAAATGAAACAACTTTGTAAATCCAAAATCTAATGCCACTCACCTTGACGTGCAACCTCGGCCTTGAGGGCTTCAACATCCAACTGATCAATAAATCGAAGTAGATTCTGCCAAACCGGATGAAAACCATAATCACCGTTGACCATTTCTGCCTTCGCCTGCTCTTTGCTCCACCCTTCAACCACAATACGATAAATCGCGATCATCGTCCCAGTCCGATCAGAACCATGCAGGCAGTGTACAAGGACAGGTTGCATGGTGGGCGTCGTCGTGATCCGCAGAAACTTAATGACATCTTCCTGTTCAGGATGCCATGTATTAAATCTTATCTGTGCTAATTGTAAGGTTGAGTCTGCTGGCAACTTGGGTGCATCATCTTTAAAAGCACGCAGCGAGAGAACCGTCTTGATGGGTTGATCTGATGGGCTGAGCATCGGGTGCTGGCTTAAAAAAGCAAAGCCATCGCTCGTCGGCTGTGCAGAGCGATACAACGTCGAATTGATCCGATTGAGATTGGGCAGCCCAGCATTCACCTGTAGTGGTGTCGCCCATGCTTCTGGTCGAGTCACATCTGTTGCTGCAGCAACAGTGCTGCACCACATGACAGACAACACACTTACGGCCAAAATATGCGTCATAGAACGCTTGAATCGATTCAGCATAGAAAATTCTTATCCGCGCTTGAAATGGGTTTAGAACATTTCTTGAGTAAAATCTAAAACATTCAACAAACCCAAGTCACGCTCATGAAAAAACATCTCTCGGGTCATATCAGGTCAACACGACTACATCAATGCGCGACAGACACACTCGCCAAATCATAACCAAAGATGGAACGACGATCCTTGGTATGCAAGCGGTCACAGTTCTTGGAAATTTGATACAACAAATAGCCCAATGCCGGTAAATGTGTCCCCACCACGGATTTACCTGTACTCAAGATCGAAACGCTGGTATCGCGCTCGGGATCCGCCCAGCAGAAAATATTCGAGAAACCCAAATGACCAAAAGCATTCGCGGTCATCGGCCCAAATAAGCCGACTGGATTTGCACCTAGCATGAACCCCGTACTGTAGCGCATCGGTGCCAGTAAAGTGGTATCCAAGGTCATGCGTGAGCTTTCTAAAGTGGCGCGAAAGACGGTCTTCGGATCAAAAATCTTGACCCCATTATAGCTTCCACCGTTCAACAGCATTTCAAAGAAACGCCCTGCTTGTTCAGTCGTGGTGTAGATATTCCCTGCAGGGCAGATCGTATCCATAAACCGCTCATCATTGGTGATATTGACTGCCAAGTTCAAGTCCCCACCGAGCACATGATTCAGGTAGGTGTTTGTGCCCAGTGCGGGATAGAACCCTGTGGCACTATTCATAGACACTTGGTCACGAAACTCTGGTGCTAAGCCATAATTAAAACATGACATGCCCATGGGCTTAGCAACATTGTCTTGCAAGAAGTCTTTGAGGCTTTGACCCGAAACGCGCTCAACGAGCTCACCCAAAATATAACCCGCAGTGACCGCATGATAGGCCAGACGATAACCCGAAGGCGACACGGGCTCTGCTGCGTACAACATCTTTAAGATTGCTTCCTTATCGAACAGCAATTCAGGACTGACATCAGCGCCGATATGCGGTACACCGCCACGGTGTGATAGCAGATGCAAAATCGTTGCGCGGCGCTTGCCATTGACACCATATTCAGGAATGTACTGGCTGACGGGGTCAAGCAGATCGATTAAGCCACGCTCACTGAGCAAATGCACCAGCATCGCGGTGACTGCTTTAGATGCAGAGAACAAACACACTGGTGTCTCAGGCGTGGCAATGATTTTAGGAGTGTCCTTGCTGTCATCAGGGCCATTGCCGCGGGCATGACCGAGCGTGCGATTCAGGACAATTTGACCTTTACGACGTAAACATATGGACAGCATCGGGTGATTACCCGTGCGATAAAGCCCTTCGACGGCATGCCAAATGTGGTCTACCTGAGATGTCGTCATCCCTGCGAGTTCTGGCGCAACTTCATCGGATGCGATACGAGTGACGCTAGCAATATCTTTAGGAACGCGAATGGTATTGGTCGAAAATATTTTCATGGCTTCTCTATCTTTCCTATCTGTCCAATACAAAAAATTTGGGGGATGTCAAAGTTTTATTGCCGAATGCATTTTTACAAATCTTGTGACGGCACATTTAACGAATAACACAGTCAATAAACCATGTCAAAAATCGACAAAGACTTAAACCGCTTGCGCCAATTGGCGATATTGGTCTTCTTGCAGCCCACAAATCACGATCCCTTTGCCATCAGTCCGATCATCCACAAGAACAGGACGCTTGATTACGCTGGTTTTGTTTTGCATTAACTGGATCGCGCCATCACGGGTACTTGCAGCAGCTTGTTCACTCTCGGACAGCGCACGCCATGTCGTTCCTTTACGGTTGATCAGGGTGTCTAAACCTATGCGATCAATCCACGTTTCAAGCGTCGCAGAATCGATTCCCGACTTTTTATAATCATGAAAGACATAAGCAATCCCCAGTTCATCCAGCAAGGTAAATGCTTTTTTCATCGTGTTGCAGCTTTTTATGCCATAAATTGTATACATCCACCTTCCCCATTTTTATAAAAACTTGGATTTAAAACAAAGATCTTGCGCTTAAACAAAAGCCCATCAAATGATGGGCTTTTGATTCAACATTCGGCTCAAGTTTAGCAACATTATGCGGGTTCTGGCTCATTCTGTTTGACGACTTCAAGAATCAATGCTGATTTGCCATCACGCTCACCAACACTGACACGTACCGTACCACCATTGTCAGCCAACTCACCAAACAGGATTTTCTCTGCCAAGGGTTTCTTCAGTTCCTCTTGGATCAAACGCTGCATCGGACGGGCACCCATGAGACGGTCATAACCGCGCTCAGCCAGCCATAGACGCGCGTCTTCATCCACTTCAAGCAGGACTTTTTTGTCATCCAATTGCGCTTGTAGTTCAACCAAGAACTTATCCACCACCGAATCAACAACACTAGTTGGCAACGTCGCAAATTGAATCACGGCATCCAGACGGTTACGGAATTCAGGCGAGAAGGCTTTCTTCATGATTTCCTGATTGTCGTGGCTATGATCTTGTTGAGTAAAGCCCATGCTGGAGCGACTAATACTCTCCGCACCGATATTAGTCGTCATGACCAACACCACATGACGGAAATCGGTTTTGCGACCGTTGTTGTCAGTCAGTGTGCCATGATCCATGACTTGCAGCAGCAAGTTGAATACTTCTGGATGCGCTTTTTCAACTTCATCCAAGAGCAGTACGCAATGCGGATGCTTGTTGATGGCGTCTGTCAACAAACCGCCTTGATCAAAGCCGACATAGCCTGGAGGCGCACCAATCAGACGAGATACGGTGTGACGCTCCATGTATTCCGACATATCAAAACGAATCAGCTCGATACCCAGCACATTCGCCAATTGACGGGTGACTTCGGTTTTACCCACACCCGTCGGACCCGCAAACATGAATGAACCCACAGGTTTTTCAGGCGCTTTGAGTCCTGCCCGAGACAACTTAATGGCAGCAGCCAATGCCGTGATCGCTTGGTCTTGGCCAAACACCACACGCTTGAGATCACGCTCAAGGTTAAGCAAGACGCTCTTGTCATCAGTCGAGACCACTTTTGATGGAATGCGTGCAATCTTGGCAACAATGGCTTCAATCTCTGGCACATCAATGACTTTAGGCTCAGGTGTTGCAGGTTGCAGACGTTGATAGGCACCGGCCTCATCGACCACATCAATGGCTTTATCAGGTAGAAAACGCTCCTGGATATGCTTGGCGGCCAACTCCGCAGCGGCATTCAAGGCCGCATCGGTATAGACCACACTGTGAAACTCTTCAAAGCGCGAACGTAAGCCCTTCAAGATCGCGATCGTATCGGCAACTGTCGGTTCATTGACATCGACTTTTTGGAAACGACGTGACAACGCATGGTCTTTTTCAAAAACCTGACGGTATTCTTGATAGGTCGTCGATCCAATACAGCGTAGTGAACCATTGGCAAATCCGGGTGAAATGAGATTCGATACATCCATCGTGCTGCCCATGGATGAGCCCGCACCAATGATCATATCAATTTCATCAATGAACAGTATTGCATAG
>CAYJTU010000074.1:0-16330 GCA_964373105.1 uncultured Moraxellaceae bacterium
GCACCAGCCGGAGAGGCCGTGGTGGTGCAAAATAACTCAACCATCAAGTCCTTTGCAGAACGCAAGGGTAAAAAAATCGCGTTGAACAAAGGTTCTAACGTGCACTACTTGCTGGTGAAATTACTCGAAAAAAACGGCATTGCCTACAAAGACATCCAGCCGATTTATCTGGCACCTGCCGATGCACGCGCTGCATTTGAGCGCGGGGCAGTGGATGCTTGGGTGATCTGGGACCCATTCCTTGCTGCGGCGCAGCAGCAGATTGGTGCCAAAGTGATTGCCGATGGCAAAAACTTGGTCAATAACACCCAGTTCTATTTGGCCTCGCGCAGTTATGCGACGGCACGTCCAGACGTGCTGAGTGTAGTTCTGGATGAGACCGCTAAGAAAGATGTCTGGGTGAGCAAAAACATTAAAGCTGCCGCTGCAGCGCTGTCACCCAGTGTCGGTTTAAGCGCTGATATTTTAGAGCTGTCATTTCAGCGCTCTGGATTTGGCGTGAAGCCTGTGACCCCAGCGGTCCTTGCTCAGCAGCAACAAATTGCCGATGTGTTCTTCCAACAAAAACTGATTCCTAAACCCCTCACCGTTGCCGAGGCGGCATTGAAAAAATAAAGCGTTTAAATAAGCTCATCGATAAAGGATCGAAAATGAACGTGTTGATCAATGTATGGAATCACGTCCAATTGAAGGGGCATGGCTTACGTCATCTCGCGGTGAAAGTGGTCGTAGGCTTACTCAGTTTAAGCCTCGTGCATGTCGCGACAGCGGCAGAGTCAGCGCCGCCTGAACTCCGAATTGGTTTTCAAAAATCAGCCGTCAATTTGGTGATCTTGAAGCAACAAGGGGCGCTTGAGAGGGCGTTTCCACAGACCAAGGTGAAGTGGGTCGAGTTTCCAGCAGGACCGCAGATTCTAGAGGCCTTGTCGGTCGGTAGTTTGGAGCTCGGTTTTACCGGTGATACACCGCCTGTCTTCGCCCAAGCTGCGGGCAAGCCGTTGTATTACATCGGCAGTGAGCCACCTAAACCTCGTAGTTCCGCGATTTTGGTTTTAGCGGATTCAAAGCTAAGTACGCTTACCGATTTGAAAGGCAAGAAAATTGCCTTACAGAAAGGCTCTAGTGCACACTTTTTGGTGGTTCGGGCCTTGAAGAAAGCGGGTCTGACGTGGGCAGACATTCAACCTATTTATCTCGCCCCTGCGGATGCGCGTGCGGCATTTGAACGCGGCAGTGTCGATGCATGGGCGATTTGGGACCCGTATTACGCGGCAACCCAAGTCTCGATTAAAGCCCGCGCACTCGCGGATGGCCGCGGTCTATCGGATAACAATTCATTTTATTTAGCCTCTAAAGTTTTGGTGGAGAAGTATCCGCAAAGCATTAAAACGATCTTGAAATCCTTATCCGTGGCTGATGAGTTTGTGCAAAGCAATCGAGCAGACGCTGTCAAATATGTTTCGAACTTTAGTGGCTTGGATCAAGAAACCGTGACGCTCTTTTTATCACGTCGTCCACCATCTCCCGCTGTCCCGGTTCCTGCCGCACTGATTGCGAGCCAGCAAAGCGTGGCGGATAGTTTTCAAGAGTTGGGTTTGATCCCAGCAAAGATTCGTGTTGCTGATTTAGTGTGGAAGCCAGGCCATTGAAAAGAGCCATTAAACATAGCCAGTGAAGCATCACGGTGAATCCATGCGATGGGTTCGCATATTGCGTGAATGTTTTACCCGTATCGTCAATTTAAAGTTTTAAGTTTTGCTCTGAGGAAGATTGAAAAATGACAACCCCCAATACCGCACAAGACAGTGCAACAAACGCCTTAAAGATTCTTTGGTTCATCCCGACCCATGGCGATAGCCGCTACCTCGGCACCAGTGAAGGTGCACGTGAGGTCAATCTAAGTTATGTGAAGCAAGTTGCGCAAGCTGCGGATACGTTGGGTTATTACGGCGTGCTATTACCGACAGGCCGTTCATGCGAAGACCCATGGGTGGTTGCATCGAGTCTGATCGACGCGACCAAAAATCTACGTTTTCTGATTGCGGTACGTCCAGGGCTGACTCAGCCTGCACTGGCTGCACGGATGGCCGCTACCTTTGATCGCCTGTCGGGTGGGCGCTTATTGGTGAACCTCGTCACCGGTGGCGATCAGATTGAACTCGAAGGCGATGGCGTGTTTTCAAGTCATGCGGATCGCTATGAGGCATCGGCAGAGTTCTTGCGCATCTGGCGCGAAATCCTGACCAAGAGCCACAATACACCGGAAGAAGGTCAGTCTGTTAACTATGACGGCAAGCAGTTGTCTGTTAAAGGCGCCAAGCTGATTTATCCACCGCTCCAACGTCCGTATCCGCCAATCTTCTTTGGCGGATCTTCTCCCGCAGCAAATGAGCTTGCCGCAGAGCAAGTGGATACCTATCTGACTTGGGGTGAGCCGCCAGCAGCAGTTGCTGAAAAGCTGGCGCTGGTGCGCGAGCGCGCCGAAGCCCATGGTCGCAAAGTCACCTTTGGGATTCGTCTACATGTGATCGTACGTGAAACTGAAGATGAAGCGTGGGCAGCGGCTGATCGCTTGATCAGTCGTCTGGATGATCAAATCGTTGCAAACGCCCAAGCTGCTTTTGCCAAGATGGACTCTGTGGGTCAGCGTCGTATGGCAGAGCTGAATAATGGCGGCAAGAACCGTAGCCGCGAAGCCCTTGAGATCAGCCCGAACTTATGGGCGGGGATCGGGCTTGTACGCGGCGGGGCAGGCACTGCGTTGGTGGGTTCGCCGCAGCAAGTGGCTGATCGTATTCAGGAGTATGCGGCACTGGGTCTCGATCATTTCATTTTCTCAGGTTACCCGCATCTGGAAGAAGCGTATCGCTTCGCTGAATTGGTGTTCCCCTTGCTGCCAATTGAGTTGCAACAAAAGCTGCCGGGTCAGCAACTGACGGGGCCCTTCGGTGAGGTGGTGGCGAACCAATTCGTACCGAAAGCCAAACCCAGCGTGGACGTACCTTTGGTTTCACAAAGCTGATTCCGAAGGTTCTTTTACCCCATATCCTATAAACCTACTGAGGCGTGTTTGATGAGTAATGCACTGACCCATGATCGTCCTGTACAAGTTGATCACGTGCAGGGTGGGACAACACCCTTGGCATCACAAGCGACGCCAATTGATCATGTGAGCAATGATCTTGTTCTACCTGCGAAACCGAGGCTGATTATTCGAGCACTCAAGCGATTATTGCCTTGGGTAGTGCCATTCCTCATCGTGCTGGTTTGGCAGATTGCTGCGCAAACGGGATGGCTGTCGAGTCGAGTACTGCCCGCACCACTTGATGTGGCAAAGGCTTTTTACCGTTTAAGTGCATCGGGTGAGCTGTGGCATCACGTCAGTGTCAGTGCATGGCGCGCGTTTATCGGCTTTGTCGTTGGCGGAAGCTTAGGGCTATTCTTTGGTTTATTGACGGGGTCTATTCGGCTCGCTGAGACTCTGCTTGATACGACCTTTCAAATGATTCGCAATATTCCAGCACTGGCACTGATCCCACTGGTGATTCTGTGGTTTGGCATTGAAGAGACGGCCAAGCTATTTTTGGTGGCGATCGGGGTCTTTTTTCCAATTTATATCAATGCCTTTCATGGTATCCGTTCGGTTGATCCAGCATTGATCGAGATGGGTCGCAGCTATGGTTTGAATAACTGGCAGCTTTATCGGCAGATCATTTTGCCGGGTGCTTTGCCTTCGATTCTAGTCGGTGTGCGTTTTTCATTGGGCTTGGTTTGGGTCCTTTTGATTGTGTCCGAGACGATTTCTGCACAATCAGGGATTGGCTATATGACCATGAATGCGCGTGAGTTCTTGCAAACCGATGTCGTACTCGTAGGCATTCTACTCTATGCGATTTTGGGTAAGCTCGCCGATGTCTTTGCGCGGCTACTGGAGCGTTACTGGCTCAGGTGGCATCCGGGATATCAGAACTCATGAGTGACTATTTATTTTTTAAGGAAGGTGTGCGATGAGTGTTTCTACAAAGAATCAAGCCCATCAGCAAGGTGCAGGCATTGCGCTGAACTTAAATGATGTCAGTAAACGGTATGATCTGCGTGCGGTGCTTAAAAATATCACCCTTGAGTTCCAGCCGGGTGAGTTTGTCGCGATCGTGGGGCGTAGTGGCTGTGGCAAAAGTACGCTGCTGCGTTTAATCGCGGGTTTAGAACAGGGCTCAGGTGAGATCCTCTATGATGCTGTGCCAAGCCGCGGCTTACATACTGATCTACGCGTCATGTTTCAAGATGCACGTCTTCTCCCGTGGAAGTCGGTGATTGATAATGTGGCGCTTGGCCTTAAAAAAGACCAGCGACCTCATGCCGTGAATGTCCTTGCCCAAGTCGGTCTGGCCGATCGTGCTGGGGAGTGGCCTGCGCGTTTATCGGGTGGGCAGAAACAGCGGGTCGCTCTGGCCCGCGCTCTGGTCCATCACCCACGCTTACTGCTGTTGGATGAGCCGCTCGGTGCACTGGATGCGTTAACGCGGATTGATATGCAGGCGCTGATAGAAGGGCTTTGGCAGCGTCTAGGCTTCACCGCACTGCTGGTGACGCATGATGTCTCAGAGGCGATCGCCCTTGCCGATCGCGTACTGTTGATCGAAGAGGGGCAGATCACCTTAGATGAACGCATTGATTTACCACGACCTCGCCAGCGTGGCAATATTGCTTTTGCGCAGCTTGAGGACAAAATCTTGGCGCGCGTCTTACAGAAGAGCGCACAAAGTACAGCCGCATAGCGCGGCTGTTGAGTTGTCAAAAAAGTTTTTATATTTTACGCAATATAATCAACATCTACGGCTGTTCTAATCATCGCAATATGAGGGATGCCATCCTCAAGGTATTCTTCCCCGATCTCGACAAAACCATAGTGCCGATAAAATTGCAGCAGATACTTCTGAGCGCTGATATAAATCGGCGGATTGGCCCAGAGTTGTTTAGTCGCGATCAGGCCTTGTTTAAGTAGGCGATGTCCTAGACCTAAGCCCCGCGCATCTGGTGAGGTAACGACACGACCGATCTTTGCATATTGAATCGCATTCGTTGTTTCGGGTGTTAAATTTGATAGGTGAGAGGGTGCCATCAAACGCAGATAAGCCACCAGTTGTTGATTTTGATAACCCAGCAAATGATAAGTCTCTTTAAGACGATCAATGCCATCAATGTCTTGATACGCACAATTCTGCTCCACCACAAAAACTTGTGCCCGCAGTGCCAACAACGCATAGAGCTGATCAGTTGTTAGCGCCTTGAACGCCAAGAGTTGCCAACGGATAGGCTGCTGCACATGGATATGATCCTGTGTTTGATTCAAAACGCTCTCCATCGTGTGTGCTGTAGGCTTTAAAGCGCATACCGAAGCAATACGCTTATCTTAACGAATACATGCCATCGGCAAGCAAATTTTTGTATAATCGTCGCAGCCGCAAAACCATTGATTTAAAAATGGTCACGTCACGCCATTCTTGACGCAGCAGTAATCATTGATAGCCGTTATTGGTGACCATGATTGAAAGCCATCATCGATTGCTTAGGTTGCGTCCACTATTTCAAAGATGGTGCACACCATCTCATCGCCAAAACGAGGAAAATATGAGTACACGTATAGAAACCGATACTATGGGCGCGCTTGATGTCGAAAACAGTCGCTATTGGGGTGCACAAACCCAGCGTAGTATTCAAAACTTTCCAATTGGTGTTGACCGCTTTAAATTTACCCGTCCGATGATTCGCAGCCTGGGTATTTTGAAAAAAGGCGCAGCAGAAGCCAACCGTGATTTGGGTCAGATCCCAGCAAACATCGCTGACCTGATCATACAAGCCGCAGATGAAGTGATAGCAGGTAAGCTGGATGCGCATTTCCCGCTGGTTGTGTTCCAGACCGGTTCTGGTACGCAAAGCAACATGAACTCAAACGAAGTGATTTCTAACCGTGCGATTGAGATTGCTGGTGGCGTATTGGGCAGCAAGACGCCAGTCCATCCAAATGACCATGTGAACCGTGGTCAATCCAGTAACGATACTTTCCCAACTGCGATGCACATCGCTGTTGTGCTTGAACTGAATGAAAAACTGTTCCCAAGCGTGAAAGTCCTCCGTGACACTTTGGCTGCAAAATCTGAGGCGTACAAAGAGTTAGTGAAAGTGGGTCGTACCCACTTACAAGACGCAACACCGATTACCTTGGGCCAAGAAATTGGCGGTTGGGTTGCACAGATTGATTACTGCTTGGCTGAAGTACGTCATGCCCTAGTTGGTTTGTATGAGCTGGCGATTGGCGGTACTGCGGTGGGTACAGGTCTCAATGCGCATCCGAAATTTGGCGCGCTGGCTGCTGAATACTATGAAAAAGAAACCGGTTTTCCTTTCAAAAGTGCAGCAAACAAATTTGCAGCATTAAGTGCACATGATGCCTTGGTACAAACCAGCGCGAGCTTGCGTACTTTGGCTGGCGCCCTGATGAAAATGGCAAACGACGTACGTTGGTTAGCCAGTGGTCCACGTAACGGTATCGGTGAGTTGAACATTCCGGAAAATGAACCAGGCAGCAGCATCATGCCCGGTAAAGTTAATCCGACCCAAAGCGAAGCCATGACCATGGTTGCGGTGCAAGTGTTTGGTAATGATGCTGCTGTTGCATTTGCCGGTAGCCAAGGCAATTTTCAGCTCAACGTGTTCAAACCGGTGATGGTACATAACGTGCTTGAAAGCATTCAGTTGATTTCTGATTCTTGTCTTGCGTTCAATGACAACTGTGCCACAGGCATTGAGCCAAACTTGCCAAAAATTGAAGAAAACTTGGCAAAAAACCTCATGCAAGTGACTGCACTGAACCCGCATATCGGTTACGACAAAGCGGCGGCAATCGCCAAGAAAGCCCATAAAGAAGGCACTAGCTTGAAAGAAGCGGCCTTGGCGCTCGGTTATGTGACCGAAGCTGAGTTTGCACAGTGGGTTGTGCCGATTGATATGACTCATTCTTAAGTTTTCGTATCTCAATCCCCATCTGAGTGGATTGAGATGATTTAAGCTTGAGTGTGATCAAAAAGCTTACTCCATTTTGGGGAAGCTTTTTTTTTTGCATTTTTTTCGATGGTCATCATGTCGTTCTATGTTTAGAACACATCGTACTTGTCATAGGGGGCTCTTTTGACTCCAATAAACGATACAATTTAGCCCATCTAATCTTGAATGAATGTCTCTAAGATCAGAGCACAATAGATGCAGGATCTGACCATCACTGAATGCAGATCGTATAAATACAATGGCAAGCCAATCAATCGTTTTGGAGCGAATATGACAAGCGAATATCCCATTACCCGTATCGAAGGTCGTATCGCAGAGATCGGTACAGGCTTGAAAATTTCTCGTATGGTGCCGAGCCGAGCACGTCGTACTGTCGGTGCATGGTGTTTCTTAGATCACGCGGGTCCCGTTAATTTTGCGGCGGGTGAGGGCATGAACGTTGGTCCGCATCCACATATTGGATTACAGACCTTTACTTGGATGATTGAAGGGCAAGTGCGTCATTTGGATAGCTTGGGCAACGACCAAGTGATCTATCCACGGCAAGTGAATTTAATGACCGCAGGGCAGGGTATCTCACATGCCGAAGTGTCAACCACCGATCAAGCCAGTACGTTGCATGCGGCGCAGCTTTGGATTGCACTGCCAGAGAGCCATCGTCATATGGCCCCACAATTCCAAAATTATCCCGTCTTACCCGTGGTCGAAAAACAGGGCTTTAAGATCACTGTTTTGGTCGGCAGCAGTTTAGATACTACGTCTCCTGTTGAGGTCTTTAGCCCCCTGCTGGGACTTGATTTGGAAACTGAAATTGCGACAACCCTAGAGCTGCCACTGGATCAAAGCTTTGAACATGGGCTGACGATTTTGGAGGGTACGGCAACGGTTGAGGGAGAGCCGCTGACTGCAGGGACATTATTGTTCTTTGAAGCCGGTCGTCCCAGTGTGACGATCACGACGACAGGTGCCGCGCGCTTGTTATTGGTTGGTGGTGAACCCTTTAAAGAAGAAATCATTGTATGGTGGAACTATGTCGCCCGCACGCATCAAGAGATTGAGCAAGCCTTAGCTGATTGGAATGCGGCAACGCCGCGTTTTGGAACCATCCCAAATCCTGAAGCGGGCAAGCGTCTGATTGCGCCTGCGCTCGAAGGTCATATCAAAGGAGCACACTAAATGAAAGCCATCGCCACCGCAGCAATAGACTCAACCGCAGCAAACTATACTCACAATATCCAAACCCGAGGCTTTGATTTGGTAGCGGACGAACCACTTGAATCCGGTGGGCAAAATGCCGGTCCTGCGCCGTATGACTACGTACTTGCCGGTCTTGCTGCATGCACAGCGATCACGCTGCGTATGTATGCTGAGCACAAGGGTTGGGATATCGGTCAGCTTCATGTTGATCTGACGTTGCTCAAAGATCGCGAGGGTAATACGCGGATTGAGCGCATCCTTAAAAGCAGCGCAACCTTAGATGAAGAACAATGGACGGGTTTACTTAAAACCGCTGAGAAAACCCCTGTGACGTTGACCCTGCGCAATGGTGCTGAGATCGTGACTGAGCGCGGCCAGTAAGCTAATAAACATGTAAAAAGACAGGCTTATTGCCTGTCTTTTTACATCAGATGAGTCGTTCTTTGTGAGGTCGACTTTGACGATCTTGCTTTAAAACGTTATGAAGAAAGCACGCTCAGTTTGGGTTGTTTTTGATCCAAGCTCATCGAAACCATCAGGATCACGAGGCCACCGACTCCCAGCGCCACACCCACCAGAACTGGCGACGTCCAGCCATAACCGAGATTAATCACCACACCACCCAGCCAAGCACCTAAGGCATTGGCCAGATTAAACGCCGAGTGATTGAGCGAAGCAGCGAGGGTCTGCGCTTCGCCAGCGACATCCATCAGACGTGTTTGCAAAGCGGGGCCTAACGCCATACCCGTCGCTCCCATCATAAAGAGTGCCAGCATGGCGCTGTATAGATTGGACATCATAAATGCACCAATCAGGAAAGCGATAATGATGGAAAATAGAATGATATAGAGCCCTTTTTTCATCGAGCGATCGGCAAGCCATCCCCCCACTAAACCACCAGTGACCATGCCGCAACCCCAGATGGATAAAGCGATCGGCACGTACGCAATATCGACATGGGTATAGTCGGTTAAGATCGGTGAGACATAGGTATAGACTGAGAACATGCCGCCAAAGCCAATCGATGCGATGCCGAGTGTCAGCCACATTTGCGGTTTTTTGATCCCAGACAGTTCTGAACGCATGGATGCACCGTGCGGTGCCGGACTTTTGGGCAGAGCAAACCAGATCGCGGCAATGGTTAATACTCCGATCGCCGAAGCGAAGACAAAGCCACTGCGCCAGCCAAAATGCTGCCCCAGCCATGTCGCGAAGGGGACGCCAATCACGGTGGCTATTGTCAAACCGAGCATCACCCGAGAAACAGCCTGAGCTCTTTTTTGCGGTCCGGCTAAAGTCGCAGCAACCAATGCAGCAACGCCGAAGTAAGCCCCATGAGGGAGGCCTGCGATAAAACGTGATATAACCAGTTCATGAAAGTTATCTGCAAAAGCAGTCGCAAAATTTCCCAATGCAAAAAACAGCATCAGTATCAGTAAGAGCCCCTTTCTGGGCACTTTTGCACTGAGCACGGCGATAAGGGGCGCACCAACGACCACCCCGATGGCATAGGCACTGATCATATGCCCCGCCTTTGTTACGCTCACGCCGACGCCTTGTGCAATTTCTTGAATCAACCCCATGGCTACAAATTCAGTGGTACCAATGCCAAAAGCACCTAAACCTAAAGCGACTAAGACCAACCATAGTTGGGTTTGCGGGGAGGTCGGGATGGTTTGCTTCATGACTTTCTCGTTTTGATCATGGTGTGGTGCTCGGTTTTAGAGTAGTGCAAGCATAGTGCCAATCGTGCGCTATCGTAGCGCTTGCTTAGACGCGTTTTGATGACAGCTGAAATTTTCATTGGGGGATGAGGCGTCTATTTTAATGATTATATTGACCAAGTAGTTCAGTTTTATTGTTTTAGAAATATTTAAAAATAAGGTGGATTCTTGTGCTTATAAATTTAATTTTTACTAAGTAACTAATTGTATTGGTTTTATATGCGTAAATGATTAACCCAAGGCGTGTTGTAGTTTGTAATAGTGTTTCTATTTTGGTCCTTTTCTTGCTCAAGAATGAAGACAAAACGATTTTTTAGATAATCATATTTGTTTTTTTATGATGGGATTCTGAACGTTTTAAGGTAAATTCAGTCGTTAATATTATCCATGCGGTAAAAAGTATCATTGATCGTTATATTAATGTATTGCCGCGCTAAACGAAGCTCAAAGTCTTACGTCAACTTGGAATGTCTATGTCGTTCAAAAATGCCTTAACAGTCGCTGTACTCATGGTCAATGGTAGTGTTTTCGCCCAGCAATGTGAACCAACGACACCGAAGCCTGTATACCCAGAGAGTAAAAAAGTAGCCCAAGTGGATGACTATCATGGTACGTCTGTCGCTGATCCTTACCGATGGCTAGAAGATGCCAATAGCGATGAGACCAAGGCTTGGGTCACTGCACAAAATACTTTGACGCAAAGTTTTCTGGCAAAGATCCCAGCTCGCGCCGCGATCAAGGAGCGATTAACTCAGCTTTGGAATTATGAAAAATTTGGCACACCGTTTAAAGAAGGTGGACGCTATTTCTATAGTCGCAATGATGGCCTGCAAAATCAATCGGTCTTGTATACCGAAGATAAACTGGGCGAGAAGCCACGCGTCTTATTAGATCCCAATACCTTGGCTACCGATGGCACCGTTGCACTGGCAGGCCTCGCGGTGAGCCCGAATGGCAAGTATCTGGCCTATGGCACTGCAGCCTCTGGTTCAGACTGGAATGAATGGAAAGTCCGCGATATCGATACAGGTAAAGACACCCCAGATCAGTTGCAATGGGTCAAATTTTCAGGCGCATCATGGCTGCATGATAGTAGTGGCTTCTTTTATAGCCGCTATGACAAACCGACGGATAAAACCAAACTGGCCGATGTGAATTACTACCATAAGTTGTATTTCCATAAGCTCGGAACCCCGCAGTCTGACGATGTGCTGATTTATGAGCGCAAGGATCAAAAAGAATGGGGCTTTGCAGGCACAGTGACTGATGATGGACATTATCTGATTATTTCGGTATCCCAAGGCACTGATTCAAAGAATCGTTTGTATTACAAAGATCTGACTAAAAAAGACGCTCCCGTCGTGAAACTGCTGGATGATTTCGATGCGGCTTATAACGTGGTTGATAATGTCGGATCAGTCTTTTATATCAATACCGATCTCGCGGCGCCTAAGGGCAAGATTATTGCGATAGATGTGAACGCACCGAGCCGTGAGCAATGGAAAGTCATCGTGCCAGAGCAAACAGATACATTGCAAAGTGCCAGTATCGTTGGGCAGCGTTTGATTTTGAATTATTTGAAAGATGCTTACAGTCAGGTTCAGGTTCGCGGCTTGGATGGCAAATTGATTCGTGATTTGACGCTGCCAAGTATCGGTTCCGTGGGCGGTTTGGGTGGACATCGTGATGACACTGAGACTTTTTATTCTTTCACCAGTTTTACGACACCGACCACGATTTATCGCTATGACATTGCCAGTGGCAAAAGTAGTATTTATCGCCAGCCTAAAGTTGATTTTGACCCCAAAGACTTTAATATCCAGCAAGTCTTTTACAGCAGTAAAGATGGGACTAAAGTCCCGATGTTTATCGTGTCCAAAAAAGGCATCAAACTCGATGGCAGCAATCCGACTTATCTCTATGGCTATGGTGGTTTTGACATCTCTTTGACGCCGTCATTCAGTCCAGCGAACTTGGTCTGGCTGGAAATGGGTGGGGTGTATGCGGTGCCGAATCTACGTGGTGGCGGTGAGTATGGTCAGGCATGGCATCTGGCGGGGACTAAGCTACAGAAGCAAAACGTATTTGATGATTTTATCGGCGCGGCGGAATATTTGATCAAAAACAAATACACCTCATCGCAAAAACTGGCGATCGGTGGTGGTAGTAATGGTGGCTTGTTGGTCGGGGCAACGCTGACGCAGCGCCCTGATCTCATCGCGGCGGCCCTGCCTTCAGTTGGGGTCATGGATATGCTGCGTTTCCAGAAGTTCACCATCGGTTGGGCTTGGGCATCGGACTATGGTTCTTCGGATAATGCTGACGAGTTTAAGGCGCTCTATGCATACTCGCCACTGCATAACTTGAAAGCAGGCACCTGCTATCCAGCGGTCTTGGTGAGCACTGCGGATCATGATGACCGTGTGGTACCTGCGCATAGTTTTAAATTCACCGCGACTGCACAAGCCGATCAAGCGGGGCCTGCGCCGATCCTGATTCGTATCGACACCAAAGCTGGGCACGGGGCTGGTAAACCAACGACCAAGCAAATTGAGGAAGTCACTGATAAATGGGGCTTCCTGACCAATATCCTACAAATGGATATCCCATTTCAGGTGCAAAAAAAAACAGATCATGAATAATAACCGATAGGAACAATGCCTGATATCAAGGAATGGTGTCAGGCGTGGTTATAGAGTCTTGTGATTAACCCATTTGCTATATCAGCCCTTCAAACCTCATCAACCCTATTTAAAAAGTATAGAACTCACATGCCGAACAACCATAAACGTACAGCCTTATCCTTGATGTTATCGAGTCTTTTAACTCTCACCAGCGTCAGTCTTTCTTGTTATGCCGCCGCTGCGATTGCACTACCTGCAGGGGTTGTACAAGGCCCTTCAGCAGAAGGTATTACAGAATATCAATTCGCCAATGGCTTTAAAGTGTTGCTATTCCCCGATGCATCCAAGCCCACAGTCACGGTCAATATGACTTATGAGGTCGGATCGCGTTTTGAAAATTATGGCGAAACGGGTATGGCGCATTTGCTAGAACATCTGATGTTTAAAGGTACGCCGACTCACCCGACGATCACCAAGGACTTTAGTCAGCGCGGTGCCAATTTCAATGGCACGACCAATATGGATCGCACCAATTACTTTGAGAGTTTTCAAGCCAGCGATGACAATTTGAAATGGGCGATTAACCTCGAAGCCGATCGTATGTTGAATTCTTTTATTGCCAGAAAAGACCTCGATAGTGAAATGACCGTGGTGCGTAATGAATATGAAAGCGGTGAGAACTCACCCTTTGGTGTGTTGGTTCAACGCCTGCAAGGCGCCTCTTATAACTGGATTAACTCGGGCAAGTCACCGATTGGGAATCGCAGCGACATCGAAAACGTCAAGATCGAGAATCTGCAAGCGTTCTATCGCACCTATTATCAGCCTGATAACGCAGTCCTGACCATTTCAGGGCAGTTCGATCCCGCAAAAACTTTGGCATGGGTCAATGACGCCTTTGGGAAATTACCCAAACCCACACGTCAAATCAAAGATTTTTGGACTGTCGAACCGATCCAAGATGGCGAACGTACCGTGACGGTACGCCGCAAAGGCGATATGCAAATTGTGGCGCTGGCTTATAAGATCCCCAGTGACTTGCATAAGGATAGCAATGCCTTGTCCTATGCCGGTGAGATACTGGCTGATACCCCGAACGGGCGCTTGTATAAAACGCTGGTTGAAAGCGGTAAAGCCACGGAAGTGTTTAGCTTTAATCAAGCGGGCTACGCCCCAGGACTTGAAATTATTGGTGCGATCGTGAAAAAAGGCGAGCCGATTGAACCCGTTGTCCAAGCACTGATAGCGGGGGTGGAGAGTTTTGCTAAAACCCCACCAACCGCGACCGAAATCGAACGCGTACGTTTAGCCAATGCGAACGATTTTGAAAAACTTCTGAATGATCCGCAAAAAGTAGGGGTGGCACTCTCCAGTGACATCGCACTCGGCGATTGGCGCTTGCTGTTCTTAGGTCGTGATCAATCGAATCAGGTGACTTCTGCGCAAGTCGCGGCAGTATCTGCGCAATACTTCACCCGTGATAATCGTACCGTCGGAATTTTCTTGCCAGAAGACCAGCCTAAGCGTGCGGTGATTCCTGCGGCACCCATGGCTGCAGAGGTCATTAAAGATTATAAACCTAAGGCCGCAGTTGCTGACGGTGAGGTCTTTGATCCTGCACAGGCCAATATCGATGCACGAACTCAGCGTGTGCAAGTCGGTGGCTTGAAACTGGCGTTACTACCGAAAAAATCACGCGGTGAAACCGTCACTGTGGCGATTGATCTCAATTGGGGCGATGAAAAGAGTTTGTTTGGCAAGAAGACCGCAGCTGATTTAACCAATGCCATGCTCGATCGCGGTACCAAAACCCTAACCCGTGAGCAACTTGCTGATGAATTCTCCAAACTCAAAATCAGTGGCAACATCTATCAATTTCAAACCACACGCGTTAATTTAGCACCTGCCTTGAAATTGGTCGCCAGCGTACTGAAGACCCCGCGCTTTGATCCCGCAGAGTTTGAGCGTTTGCGCAAAGAAACTGAGGTTGGACTAGAGTTCCAACGCAACGAGCCCAATACCTTGGCGGATCAAGCCATTGATCAGCATTTCAACAAATATCCCGCTGGGCATTGGTTGGCGGATCAAACGGTTGATCAACAGATCGCCAGTATCAAGGCCACGTCACTCGCCGATGTAAAAGCATTCTATCAAGGCTTTTATGGCGCGTCACAAGGACAGATTGCGATCGTCGGGGACTTTGATGCACCTGCGATTACACAAGTGATCAAGGATGAGTTCGGGGCTTGGAAGAGTGCTGCACCTTATCAACGGGTGATTCCAAAGAATTTTGAAGTGGCTCCTTTTCGCGATGTGGTGAATGCGCCTGATAAGGAAAATGGCGTCTATGTGGCGCGTTTGAACTTAGATTTACGCGATGATGATGCGGATTATCCGGCTTTGGTGGTGGCGAATTATCTGGTCGGGGGCGGATCGTTGAAATCCCGTCTGGCTGATCGGGTGCGTCAGAAAGATGGCTTATCCTATGGCATCGGCTCAGGCTTATCGGTGAGTGCAATCAGCCGTGCGGCAAGTTTCAACATCCAAGCCATCGCCGCTCCGCAAAATCTCGACAAAGTCGATGCGGCAGTTAAAGAGGAGCTGAACACAGTCCGTCAAAGTGGATTTACAGCCGATGAACTGGCACGTGCCAAATCGGCAATCTTGCAGCAAAACCAGCAACGTCGTACCCAAGATGGTGCCTTAAGTGCGGGCTGGGTACGCTACTTAGATCTTGATCGCACCTATGCGTGGAGTAAGCAGCTTGAAGACAAAATCAGTGCTTTAACGCTTGATCAAGTGAATAGCGCACTGCGTAAATATATTGATCCTGCACAACTGAGTGTCGCTATTGCCCGTGATGACGTGAAAGCGAAAGCACCAGTCGTGAAGGCAGCGCCCGCTGCGAAGTAGTGATGAACGCTTAAAAAATAGAGGCCTTGAGGGCCTCTATTTTTTTGTCGAAATTAAGTTAAAACTCACCGATTAAAGTGACGCGACCTCTACACGATTACGGCCATTATGCTTGGCCTGATAGAGTGCGCGATCGGCGATTTGAATCAATTGGTGCGCCTCGACCCACTGACCATGGACACTGACGAGACCAAAACTGGCGGTGACTTGGATTAAGCTTTGACTCTCGGTCAGGATGTCGGTTTCTGAAAGCTTTACTCGGCAGCGCTCGATGACTTTCTGCGCCTCAATGCTGTCTGCACCTGGCAGGATAATAATAAACTCCTCACCACCATAGCGCCCTAATGCATCCATACTGCGGATGTTTTGTCTAAAGACTTGTGCCGCATCTTTCAATACGCGGTCACCCGTTGGGTGCCCCCAGTTGTCGTTGACCTTCTTAAAATGATCAAGATCGAGCAGGGCAATCGTCAGCGGCTCATTGACGCGCGCGCTACGCACCATTTCGTGATTTAAAAAGTCTAAAATACTCATGCGATTATGGATGCCTGTTAGTGCATCCGTACGGCTAATGACCCGAATCCTTTCTTCGCGTTCACGCCACCAAACCAGCAACTGGTCTGCCATCAGAATGATGAGGATAAAGAAGGGTGCTGCAAAGAAGAAAAAGCTATTCATCCAGAACAGTGTACTGGCGTGATTCGATGGTGGCACCACGACTGGTGCATATGGGATCCAACTATTAGCCGTGGCGTAGCTGAGTGCAAATAAAAGGACATAGGCATTGCCCGTTGCCCACCAAACGGC
>CAYJTU010000075.1:0-16292 GCA_964373105.1 uncultured Moraxellaceae bacterium
TGCTGTATCAAGCGTATCTTCGGGCTTGAGCAACACGAACAGTTCAGTGTCTTCAGTCTCCAGTGGCTTAAGTAACACGACCAGCTCTGTATCGTCGATCTCTAGCGGTTTAAGCACCACAGCTAGTTCCGTTTCTTCGATCTCAAGTGGCTTAAGTAATGTATCTACAGGTCTGAGCAACACCAACAGTGCGGTATCGTCGATCTCTAGTGGCTTGAGCAATACCAACAGTGCCGTATCCTCAATCTCAAGTGGTTTGAGTAATACCAACACTGCGGTATCCAACATTAGTAGTGGCCTGAGCAATACAAACAGCGCTGTATCGTCGATCTCTAGTGGTCTGAGCAATACCAACAGTGCGGTATCTTCGGTCTCCAGCGGCTTAAGCAATACCAATAGTTCGGTATCCTCAGTGTCCAGTGGTCTGAGCAATACCAACAGTGCGGTGTCTTCGATCTCTAGTGGTCTGAGCAACACTAATACATCGGTATCGAACATTAGTAGCGCGCTGAGCAATACCAATACTGCTGTGTCTAACATCAGTAGTGGTTTGAGCAATACCAATACATCGGTATCGTCGATCTCTAGTGGCCTCAGCAATACCAATACATCGGTATCGAGTATCAGCAGTAGCCTCAGTGACCTAGCTGGAAATATCGGTAATAACTCAAGTGTGCTTTCTGCAGTATCGAGTGGCTTGAGTAACACGAATACTTCAGTGTCTTCGATCTCAAGTGGTTTAAGTAGCACCAATACATCGGTATCGTCGATCAGCAGTGGCTTAAGTACCACCAATACTTCTGTATCGTCGATTAGCAGTAGCTTGAGCACAATCTACAACAGTGGTACGAAGTACTTCCAAGCGAACTCAACGGCTGCTGGTGCACAAGCTCAAGGTACAGATAGCGTTGCAGCGGGTCCAAATGCGATTGCCAAAGGGGATCGTTCAGTTGCAATTGGTGCTAACTCGAAGGCACTGGCTAATGATTCTGTCGCATTGGGTGCGAACTCGGTTGCAGATCGTGCAAATACAGTGTCTGTAGGCTCGGTTGGTAATGAGCGTCAGATTACGAATGTTGCCAACGGTACTCAAGACACAGACGCTGTAAATGTGCGTCAGTTGAATTCGGTTCAGAATGCTCTGAATTCGCGTATCGATGAGTTGAATAATGTTGCTTCACGTGGCATTGCCTCAGCGACGGCCTTGACGCAGATTCCGGATATGAACGAACATCAACGCATGAACGTCGGCGTGGGTATCGGACATTTCAATGGTGTTGACGCTGTTGCAGTCGGTGCGAAGTTCAAAGTCGGTGACAACGCCCGTGTCAATGTGGGTGCGGGTATCTCCGGCGGTGTTGCTACCTACGGTGCAGGTGTTGGCTTCGGTTGGTAATCTAGTCCGAATCAAAAAAGCGCATGTTGATCATGCGCTTTTTTTTGCAGAAAACTTATATGTTGTAAGATCGCTGGAGTAGGTATCAATGACTCACGATAAATGCTTGAATATTTAAATGTATATATGTATACAGAAAAATAATGGGTCGATTAGAATGTGATGATCATCTCGGAATATCAGGTGATTGGCTGAGTTTGTCGATCTAGACTCAAGTCCTATGGATATAAGATATATATAACAAATTCGTCAAGCACCATTAAGTTCAGAGGAATGACATGCAAAAGCGGTTAACAGTTGGGATCACTTTCTTTGTCAGTACGCGGGTCTCTGATATTTGGTCGAATGGTGCTGTACAAAATATCATCTTTCTGTACTTGCTTATCCAAAAGATGCCCAGTGTGGCTGAGGTCTTATTGATCAATGGTGGTGATGGTGAGGTGCTGCCTGAGGGATTACTCCTTGATGATATCCCTCTCAAATTTTATAAGATCGAAGAAGTGGTCTCACGTCTGGATGTGTTGATCGATGGTAATGCACAAATGCGTAGTGAGGACATGCATGCTGTCCAGCAGCACGGCGGAAAAATTGTGAACTACTTGATAGGCAATGACTTCGTGATCGATATGGAGCGCAGCCTGTTTGATCGACCCACCGGGACTTTATTTAATGGCCTGAAATATGATGCGGTCTGGACACTGCCACATCATGAGCGAACTTGTCGATCATATTTTGAGGTCATGCATCGCTGTCCTGTCCATGTGGTTCCATATATCTGGTCGCCGATGTTCTTGAAAAAAGGCATAGAAAGTTTGGCAAATCCAGCGTCTTTCTTTTATCAACCGAATGCCGGACCAAAGCGCATTGCGATTTTTGAACCCAATTTGAATGTCGTTAAAACTTGTCATTATCCATTATTGGTCTGTGAGACTGCGTATCGGATTGAGCCAGACTTATTCAAAGCCGTGTATGTCACGAACACGTCGCATATGAAGGAAAACCCAACCTTTCAGCATTTTATCGGGACCATGGACGTGGCGATGAATAAGGTGGCGACGATTGAAGACCGCTTTAAAACCCCATACTTTTTGAGTGAGCATACCGAGATCGTTGTCTCTCATCAGTGGGAAAACCAACTCAATAATCTCTATCTGGATGTGCTGTATGGTGGCTATCCGCTGGTTCATAATTCTGAAATGCTAAAGTGTGGCTACTTCTATGAGCCTTTCAATGCGAAGGCGGGTGCAGAAGTGCTCTTAGAAGTAATGCATAATCATGATCAGCGGATCGAAGAATATAATGAAAAGACAACTGCTTATCTGGCGACGGTGCAACTAGACTACCCTGATAACATACGGCAGTATGAACAAGCTCTTTGGGATTTATTCCTTGATCCTAGCCAGACTGTATAACGAATTTACTGGGTATAAAGACTCCTGCGAAGGGACTTCTTTTCATTGTGAAATCATAAATAAATAGGTTGAATGACATTGAGCGAGCAAAAAAAATTAGTCGTTGGCATTACGTTCTATGTCAGTCAGACCAATACGAATATTTGGGCAACGGGCGCCATCCAAAATGTGATTTATCTGTATTTGCTCATGCAGAATATTCCATCGGTGGCTGAGGTCATTTTGATTAATGGCGGTGATAGCGATGTGCTTTCATCTACGCTCATGCTAGATGGTGTTGATATCAAAATTGCACGTTTGCCTGACGTGATGGATCGTTTAGATGTACTGATTGAAGGCGGGGCTCAAGTTGATCGCGATAGCATCGTTGCACTGCATCAACGCGGCGCAAAAGTGGTGGCTTATCGGATGGGCAATGATTTTGTCATCGATATGGAACGAGTCATCTTCAAGCAATCTCCTGGGTATTTATTTCAGCGGGTTGGCTTTGATGAAGTGTGGACGATTCCACAACATGAGAAAACCTGTAGGTCTTATTGGGAAGTCATGGAGCGCTGCGCTGTCAAAGTACTGCCGCATATCTGGTCGCCATTGTTTATTGATAAAACCATTGCCGAGTTGCCGGAAAACTTAAGCTTCGGATATCAGGTGAGTTTAACCACACCTCCAGCTCCTAAAAAGATTGCCATCCTTGAGCCGAATGTGAATGTGGTCAAGACCTGTCATTATCCGCTCTTGGTTTGCGAGGCGGCTTATCGACTAGACCCATCATTGTTTAAAGCCATTTATGTCACCAACACGTCACATATCAAAGATCATGTGACGTTCCAGCATTTTATAGGCACCATGGATGTGGGATTAAATGGTATAGCCACCATCGAAGATCGCTATAACACGCCTTATTTTCTTGCAGCGCATGCCAATGTGGTGGTGTCTCATCAGTGGGAAAATGAACTCAATTACTTATATTACGATGTACTATATGGCGGTTATCCGCTGATTCATAATTCCACGATGCTAAAATGTGGATATTACTTTGAAGCGTTTGATGCGGAAGGCGGTGCTGCAGTTTTACTGGATGTGCTGCGTCATCATGACAGCCGTGCTGATGAATACAAGGCCCAAGCGCAAGCATTCCTAAAAACCGTTCATGTCGACTATCCTGAAAATATCCGACACTATGAGCAAGCCTTACTTAATCTTTTTGCTGATTAAAGTGATGATCGGGCGCTTGAAAAGGAACCATCTACTTGGATTCGCATAAAAGATTAACCATCGGCCTGACAGTCTTTATCGGGTCTGCTAATAGCAGTATCTGGTCGAATGGTGCGATCCAGAACTTTGTATTCCTTTATCTATTACTAAATAAGATCTCTTTGGTGCAAGAGGTGATTTTCATTAATGGTGGGGATAGCGACGAACTGTCATCGCTGATGCTAGATGGTTTACAGATTCGCATAGCACGGTTGCATGAGGTGATAGATCAGCTTGATGTCCTGATAGAAGGGGGCGCTCAACTGGATTGGCAGACTATTCAGAACTTCCGCGCCAAAGGCGGAAAAGTCGTGAATTACCAAGTGGGTAATAGCTTTATCATGGATCAAGAAACGGTCTTATTTAATCGAGCGGCGACCCGAGTTTTTGATGGCTCTATTTTTGATGAGGTTTGGACGATTCCACAGCACGAGAAGACTTGTCGATCCTACTGGCAAGTGATGCATCGAAGTCCCGTCTATGTCCTGCCACACATCTGGTCACCGATGTTCTTGGATCGGACGATTGCGAGTGTCCCAGATGGCGGACATTTTGGCTATACACCTCATGGGGGCAAAAAACGCATCACGATCTTTGAGCCAAACTTGAACGTGGTTAAAACCTACCATTATCCTTTATTGGTGTGTGAAGCTGCTTATCGTCGTGATCCGAGTCAGATACAAGCCGTCTACGTGACTAACACTGCGCACATCAGCACCGATGCAACTTTTCAGAATTTTCTGGTGAATACTGACTTAGGGCTAAGTGGGGTTGCTTCCATAGAAGATCGTTTTCCGATTGCCCATTTTTTGGCTCTGCACACTGATATCGTGGTGACGCATCAATGGGAAAATGAATTGAACTACCTCTATTATGATGTGTTGTACGGCGGCTATCCTTTGATTCATAACTCACCAGCATTGAAGTGTGGTTATTATTTTGAGTCATTCAACGCAGCTAATGGTGCCGATGTTTTACTGGATGTGCTTGCGCATCATGATCAGCGGATTGAAGCCTACCAAGCAGAAGCACAAGCTTGGCTTAAGACCGTGCAAGTGGACTACCAGCCCAATATCCAAGCGTATGAAAATGCGCTCAAGCGGGTCTGTGGTTTGTCGTAAGTTGAGCACCATTTAGTTCTGTATGATGGTGTATGAGCAGTTTTAGTTTAATTGCATTAACCCAATAGGGAAGAAGGGGAAAACCATGTATTTGTGGCAGTCGCATTTAGATATTAGTCACAATCCCAGTGAGCAGGATCGTTACACCGATCAAGCACGCTCAAACTTAGTCGATATTTTCTCAAGCCCAAGAAAGTTTGTACTTGAGATTGGCTGTTCAACGGGTGCAACGGGCCGCTATTGCAAAGAAAAATTCCCAGATGTGGTGTACTGGGGCATTGAGCCTAATCAAGATGCGGCAAGAATTGCGGCTGAGCGTGTAGACCACGTGTTGGTCGGGCTTTCAGATGATTTTGATTTTGCCAAAGAAGGGATTGAATTTGGTCAGATCGACGGGGTCATCATTGCCGATGTGATTGAGCATATGTATAACCCTTGGAAAACGCTTGCAGGGCTTAAGCCATATTTGGCGAGTAATGCGGAGATTATTACCAGCATCCCCAATGTGCGTAGTATTTGGCTATTAAATGAAATTGCTTCAGGTCGTTTTACCTATCAGGATCAAGGATTACTGGATATCACGCATATCCGCTTTTTTACCTGGCAAGAAATCGTCAACATGATGCAACAATGTGGCTATCACATTGACCATCTGACCTATGGCGTAGATGATCGTTTGTGGGCAACCTACCAGTCCCACAAAGATCAATTGCCTTGTACGGTCGACTATGAAAACGTCGCGGTCAAGCAGGTCAATGATGAAACGAATTTGCTGGAACTGTGCAGCCTGCAATTTTACTCCAGAGCCGTTCTGATCCCATGAATCCAGCGTAGTTACCTGCGGTTTTAATCGTAGTAATAGCGTCCGCGCTGAAAAATGTGATCTAAATGGGCAACGGGATTTGGATCATCTTTTTCGATGATATAGTGTTTTGAAAGCTTAATGCGTAAGCTGGTAATCGCGTTTGGGGTTCTAGACAGTTCAGGCAGCTCCATCTGTTGCTCGGTGTGGAGTGATATGCCAAAGGACTCCATGATATGCACAAGATTATCGACGCTGAGTTTGAATTTTTTACCAGCGGCATCAAACTGATGCTGTTCTAAGAACGCAAAACTATGTTCATTAAAGCCCCGCTTTGTTTGCGGGTCACGCCACGCTTGTACTGCGAGATAGTAGGGCACTGTGATATCTATGGTGCCGCCTTCTGCAATGAGATATCCGCAGTTCTGCAAAGCGATGGTGAGATCATCGACAGACTGCAAGACATGATCCGCTTGAATCACATCAAAATAATTTTCAGGTAAAGTGACCTTGCCAAAACGCCAACTGTGTAGTGGCTTCGAAAAGTCGATCGCTTGGCCAATGTTGAACGTTAGGTCACTACGAACATTGGGGTCGTTATCAACATTCAACACATCAAATGACCAGCGTGTACCAGAGCCTAAGCGAAGCTGTTTGGGGAGCGAGTAGGTTGGCTTTGTAGTGTGCGACGGGAGCTCACTCTGAGCCAGATAGCGCTCCATGGCCTCACCGACGATGGGAGCTCCTGCGCGGTTTTTGAAGATGTCGTAGCCTTGCTTTTCATACTGCATACGGAGTTCAGGGTTTGCCACGACATTCACGCAGAAGTCGACCAGTTGATCATAGGGACAGTGCAAGACGGCATCTTTGAGGTCGGTGTCAATTTCGCTATAACTATTCAGTTCCGTGACGACCACTTTGTGATTGGCCAAGGGGAGAGCAGCACGTACGATTTCAAAGATATGGTATTGATCATAGTTTGTCATGTTCAAGATGACTTTTGAACGCGCAATCAATCGGTCCAAATCCCCATAGGCTGCGGATGAGCCAAACTCATTGACATGGACATTCAGTCCACGTGCCTTTAGCTGATCGACAATATGCTGACGCCTCGGGCTTAAATAACCATAGAAGTAGATATCAATATCTTGTTCAACTGAAGTGGGTATGCGCTCGAGCACCGGCATATAGGTCACTGGCACATATTCCACGCGATCAATGCCAGCGGCTTGTAAACGCGAGACATTACCCGCCGCATAATCCCAGACGGGATTGTTTTTCATGAGATTAAAGTAAGACGGAAACATACAAGGGCCGCTGGGGAAGACTGGCTCCAAGTTTCGAACGATAATACGATCAATTGGACGCTCTAAACGCAGAGATTGCTGTAGATCATGACCCAAATTAAAGCCGCAGAATAAAATATTGATGGCATCTGGATCAATGCTGCAGGGCTCAAAATTGACCTGCTGAAAGCCATAGTCTTTGAGCGCGTGATAAAAGGTCAGCATCTCATCAGTAATAAAGTGCGGGTTAAAATAACTGGTGAGATGTATTTTCTGCTCGCGCATGTCCAAATATTCCTATATCTAACAATCAGCGCAATCGCAGCACTGAACTTTAAATGCTTTAACTGAGAAACTTGCGAAGTGGGAGCTGCTTCATTTCATCGGCTGTGAGTGCACGTTTCTTGAGTACGATACTTAAGGCATCAACTGTCCGTGGGATCTTCAGGACAATATCCCAGTTATGATCGTGTTCTTGCAAGGCTTTGAAACCGACATCGTTAGTACTGATAAAACTTTGACTCATCGCCTCAAAACGATGGGTCTGCCAGCCATACTGCCACCAGTTGCCAAGCAGCTTGCCCCAAGTTTGTTCGTTAAAAGTCCGTTTTGTATCTGCAAGACTCCATGCACCATAAGATAGATCATGAGGGACTTCCAGCTCAAGCAGACCGCCATCTTCTAGAAGCTCTAAACAATTCGTCAGGGCTTGAGTGAGGTTGGTCACGCACTGGAAGACATCTTTTGCGATAATCTTTTCAAAGCAGCCACGTGTCAGTTGAATCTGACCAAATCGCCATGAGTGTAGTGCTAAGTCGAAGGGTAAGGGATAGTTGATATCTAAGGTGAGATCAGGAGAAAAGTCTGTACGTGCATCCATGTTGCAGCGATCAAAACGCCAGCGCAGACCAGCTCCAATTTGCAAAGTTTTAGGCAAGGCCGCTAATATCGGCATGGGATGATGACCTTCGCGCGAAGCCAAATAGTTTTCAATGGCTGGGCGTAATATTTTACCTGCCTCACGCTTGGCAAACGTTGCAAAGCCAGTCTTCTCAAGGGCTTTACGTCGATCAATATCGTGGACCAGTTGCCAGCAGAGTTCAGGCAGTTCATCAAGCGATCCAGAGACAATCGCATCTTTGATATCAGGTTCAATATCGGTGTGTGGGGAGAGTTCTGAAACAACGGCTTTGTGATTGGCTAATAAATAAGAAACCCGGACAATTTCAAATATCCCGACGGTTTCATAATAGTGAATATTTAGAACCACCTTGGCACGGCCAATCAGTTCTGCGCGTTTTTCTCCCAGAAATTGGCCAGTTTCGGTACTGACTACATTGAGTCCACGTGCGCGAATCGCATCAAGGGTTTTTTTTCTGCGGGGACTGATGCTGCCATAAAACAACACATCGATATCCTGATCAATCACGGACTCATCAGATGTTGTGATTTCAGTACCGATAAATCGATGTGTCGTCGGAGATATCTCGGTCATTTCTGGGCAATAGCCCAACTGCACATGTTGAATGGTATTCACGCCTGCGCTTTGCAACGCCTGAATATTCTTCAGGTTATAGTCCCAGACTTGAGTATTTAAGAATTGGCGGAAATAAGACAGATCAAACCACGGGACTTCGGGGGAGACTTGTTCCATATTATAAATAATGATGTCTTTGGCTTGCGCCGAGAGCGCCGTCCAATTTGTAGCACCCGCACCAAACACGATGTTAATGGCATCCGGATCAATATACTCATCAATCCATGTCGCGGTATAACCTAAAGATTTTATCCCATGGTAACAAAACATCATGCATTCGCGAAAGGCGCCGCCTGCGCCCAGCGCCGTCACATTAAACTTAAGGGATGTCATCTTTTTGATTAAGCCTCTTTAGCAAAGGGTTTTATTTTTCAGTGCAGCAATAAAACCCAATCATAACGAAGAATAATCTTAATGTATTCAAGTTTAAGCAATTAATCGTGATCAAGTTCACTGTGTATTAAATTGATACGCTTGTTTTTAGGGTTTGGACTGACCATCTTGGTGGCGTAGATCGGTAGAGTGACACTGACTTCAAGTCCACCTTCATGATGGTTATGCACATTAACCGTCCCACCATGAAGTCCTGCGATGCGTTTCACGATCGCAAGCCCCAATCCACTGCCTTGCGTGGTCCGTGCACTTTCGCCGCGGACGAAAGGTTCGGTCAGACTGTTGAGATCATCGAGCTTGATGCCATCACCACAATCGCGTACGGTCAGTGTCAGTTGCGTTGGCAGCAGGGTTGCAGACATATATATCGGTTCTCGGCCATAACGGAGCGCGTTATTGACGATATTGCCAACCAGGCGTTTAATCGACAGGGGGCGAATAGAAATCAAAGGCAAAGTTTGTGGCTGGTAGAGGATATTGTTTGATTTATATTGAATGACAAGTTCTTGCAAAATCTGGTTGATATCGGTGAGCTGGGTTTCTTCATCCGATCCGTCGCGCATATATGAAATAAACTGCGCCAAAATCTCATCCATATCGGCGATGTCATAAACCATGCCTTCACGCAGTTCTTCATCCGGCATCAATTCGGCGGTCAGTCGCATCCGCGTGAGCGGAGTACGCAAGTCGTGGGAAATACCCGCCAGCATAATCGTTCGATCGTGTGCCGCTTGTTCAAGTGAGCTAATCATCTGGTTAAACGCGGCATTCACTTGCCGAATTTCTACAGGTCCGGAGTCGACACGCAGTTTGGGGGTCTCCCCAGTAATCGTATAGCGCCGCGCAGAAGTTTGTAACAGTGCTAAAGGACGGTTAAGCTGGCGCACTAGAATCAAAATAATCACTGAAGTCAGTAGCGGAATCCCCAGTAACCAACCAATAATCAGCGCCGCATCATATTGGGCATAAAACAACAGCGGTTCTTGAATCCAGACATTGCCCAGTGACGGGAAGTGTATCCATAGTTGCGGTTTTGGCTTGAAGCCGAAAAAGACACTGACGGGTTCTTTGAGTTCGCTTGAGAGCTGTTTGCTGAGTTCACTGGTAAAAAAGTTTGCCAGAGGGTTGGTCTTTTGGCTTGGGAACTCCGCAGGATCACGCACAAAATTGACGCCTACGCGTTCGAGAATCCATTCATGGATATCCAGTGCGAAGGGGTCAATCAATACTTGCTGTTCCGCTTCGCGAATCAGGGCAAGATTAATCGCCAGATAGTGTGCGTGTTGACGAATTTCGGGCAAATAAAGTGTCCGCCAGAAGAATGCCAGCGACATAAATAAGCTAAATAAACCCACGAACGAGACCAATATGGTAGTTCGCACCGCTGTTGAGTTCGGCTTTAGGCTTTTTAGCAGGCGTTCAATCTGTTTAGACAACAACAATCCGCGTTGTCTAAGACTGATTTTGACTCGCGTCGGCTTAGGTACATCACTTTTCACATGGGATCCAATAGATTTAAACAGCGTGACAGGCGTAGCATCTCGATGTTGGCTTATTCCGCCCCATCAGGTACAAAGACATAACCGACACCCCATACGGTTTGGATATAGCGTGCACGGGCTGGGTTTTCTTCAATGAGCCGTCTGAGTCTTGAAACTTGTACGTCAATTGAACGCTCCATCGCACCCCATTCACGGCCACGTGCCAGATTCATCAGTTTATCGCGAGTCAGTGGTTCGCGCGGATGTTGGACCAGTGCTTTTAATACGGCGAACTCACCGGTGGTTAAGGTCACGACCTCCCCGTTTCGGGTCAGTGAGCGCGTCGATAAATCGAGCGACCATGAACCGAAGTTAATCACGGTCATGAGTTGACTGGGTGCTCCCGGTACTTCGCGGACTTGACGACGCAGCACCGCGCGAATGCGCGCAAGGAGTTCATTGGGGTTAAACGGTTTAGGCAAATAGTCATCTGCGCCCGCTTCAAGACCCGCGATACGGTCAGAATCACTGCCGCGCGCAGTCAACATCACAATCGGTGTGTTGATGTTGTTGCTACGCAAACGTTTACAAATGCTGACACCATCTTCGATAGGAAGCATAAAGTCTAAAACAATCAGTGAAAATAACTCACGCTGCATCAGACGATCCATTTGCGGTGCATCATGCGCCGTTCGAACGACAAATCCCTTGTCTTCGAGAAAGCGTTGTAGCAATGCACGTAAACGGGCGTCATCATCTACAACCAAGATACGCTCGCCAGTCGTGGTGCCACGTGGTGCTTCATCAGCAGGTACGACTAAACTCATAAAATTTCTCCCCAGTCGGTCGATGTGGTTTTGCTGTTTTCGTCCATTATCCGAGTTTTATAGTCAATTCATGTGTTGCTTGGTCATGAAAATAAGATCTGCAATGTTATTTCGGCATAAGTTGCGTAAATAGCGCATCATTCTAAACATTCTTACAAATAAAATAATGTATAGCTTACATTGGGTAATATCCACAACTAATTCAATGCCTAAATGCCTCTAGATACTAAATCCATACAGCACAGACGTCCACAACTCGTTGTATGAATTAAATGAATTTATGTATGTAACGGGTAGGCACTTCGCAATCGGCACCGTATAATCGGTGCTTTATTTTCTTTCGGAACACCGCTGTATGACTGCGCCCGATAACTTGCTTGATGACTCTAATACAGAGCAGCAAGCACCTGATGTGACCCAAAATGTGAGTGTAGAGCCTGTGCCAGAGCCTATTTCAGAGCTCTCAACCCCTGCTGATGTGACGCTTGAGCCTGCTGCCGCAGTTGCAACGCCAGAAGAAGTTTCGCGGGTTGAAGTTGCCGCGTCTGCAAATGAGACGCCTACCGAGCCTACAGAAAAAGTACTTTCTGTGACCACTACAGCGACAGCGCCTGCACCAAAACTCCGTTTAAAGTCAGATGCTGAGTTAATTGCTCAGATTGCAGGTGAACTGAGTGTTCGTCCTGAACAAGTCAGTGCCGCGGTTGCTTTGCTCGATGAAGGCTCAACCGTGCCGTTTATTGCGCGTTATCGTAAGGAAATTCATGGTCTAGATGATGCACAGCTCCGTGAGCTCGAGTTACGTTTGACGTACTTAAGAGAGCTTGATGAGCGTCGTAGCAAGATCATTGAGTCGATTCGTGGTCAAGGCAAACTGACAGAAGCGTTACATACGCGTCTGAATGAAGCGGACAGCAAAAATGCGCTGGAAGACTTATATTTGCCATATCGTCCTAAGCGCACCAGCAAGGCACAACTCGCCAAAGACGCAGGACTTGAGCCAATTGCACTGCGTGTGTTGAATGAAGAGATTGAACCAGCGACCGCCCTTGAAGGGTTTACGCATGAGAGCTATCCTGATCTCGATAGTCAGCTCGATGCAATTGGTCATATCTTAGTGGATGTCTGGGCGGCCGATTTAGAATTGATGGAAAATCTGCGTCGTCGTTTCGCAGCAGAAGCCCAAATCGTCAGTCGTTTAGCCGGTGAAGAAAAACGCGAAGTCGGCAAGAAATTCCGCGATTACTTTGAAGCACAAGAGTCATTGGCGAAAATTGCCTCACATCGTTTGCTGGCATTACTGCGCGGCCGTCAAGAAAACGTGCTGACGCTTAAAGTTGATGGCACCAATGAGTCTCATGTCCAAGCGATTAAAGATAAGTTCAGTGTGGGCACTGCACAACCTGAAAGTCGTCAATCGTTCTTGGCGCAAACCGCTGAGTTATTATGGCTTGGCAAACTACGTCCACATTTTGAGCATTCATTGCTGACTGAGAAACGCCTAGCTGCTGAAGCTGAGGCGGTGAGCGTATTCGCTGAGAATATGCGTCATCTATTGTTGTCTGCACCTGCTGGTGGCAAAGTCACTTTGGGGATGGATCCAGGCATTCGCACAGGCGTCAAACTTGCGGTGATCAATGCCTCTGGCGATGTACTCGCACACGCGGTGATCTATCCATTTGCCCCGCGCAATGAGCGTGACGCGTCCTTGGCGTCCTTAAATACCTTATGTCGTGAGCATGGCGTCGAGTTGATCGCCATTGGCAATGGTACCGCTAGCCGTGAAACCGATGCCTTGGTGCACGATTTCCTCAAAGCCCAGCCTGATTTGTCGATTACCAAAGTCGTCGTCAGCGAAGCGGGTGCATCTGTGTACTCTGCCAGTGAACTTGCGACAGCGGAGTTACCTGATCTGGATGTCTCGATCCGCGGTGCGGTATCGATTGCACGTCGTCTGCAGGATCCTTTAGCTGAGTTAGTCAAGATTGATCCGAAGTCGATTGGTGTGGGGCAGTATCAGCATGATGTCAATCAGCCGACACTCGCACGTCGTCTGGATGCGGTGGTTGAAGACAGTGTGAATGCCGTGGGTGTAGATGTAAACACTGCGTCTCCTGCGCTGTTGTCGCGCATTGCCGGTCTGAATAAAAACATTGCGCAGCAAATCGCAGATTATCGCCGTGAGCATGGTGCATTTGCCAGTCGTGATGACTTGAAAAAAGTTCCGCGTTTAGGTGCCAAAACCTTTGAGCAGGCTGCAGGTTTCTTACGTGTGGTCAACGGTAGCCAGCCATTGGATTCTTCAGCGGTGCATCCTGAAGCATATCCTTTAGTCGCCAAAATATTGGGCAGCTTGTCACGTTCACTTGCCGATGTGCTTGGCAAAGCGGGTGCTTTTGAGGGCTTTGATCCATCGACTGTCGTCGATGACAAATTCGGCTTGCCGACGGTTCAAGACGTGTTGCGTGAATTGGAAAAACCGGGTCGTGACCCACGCCCAGAATTCAAAACCGTTAAATTCCGTGATGACGTCAACGAAGTTAAGGATTTGGTTGATGGCATGATTTTGGAAGGCGTGATTACCAACGTTACCAACTTCGGTGCATTCGTTGATATCGGTGTGCATCAAGATGGTCTGGTGCACATTTCTGAACTGTCTGATCAGTATGTCGATGATCCGCATAAATTTGCCAAGCCGGGTCAGATCGTGACCGTGCGTGTGATGGGCACTGATGGCGAGCGTAAGCGCATTAGCTTGAGCCTACGTCTCACACCGTCTGAACGTCCTGCCAAAGTAGAACGTCCAGAACGGAGCGAGCGTCCAGCGCGTAAACCTGAAGATCGCCCAGCACGTACTGAAGGCGCGACTGAAAAACGTGGCGACCGTCAGGATCGCCCACGCTCAGATCGTCCACGTTCGGATAAGCCTCGTGATGAGCGTCCGCGTAACGAACGTCCAGCGCGTGAGGAAAAACCGAAAGAAGAGAAGATTGGTTCATTCGGTGCGTTACTTGCGCAAGCAGGGATCAAAGGTTCAAAGTAAAGAACAGTTGATTGCATAAAAAACCTGCTTTTCAATCCTATGAAAAGCAGGTTTTTTTATTGGCGTATACGACGTGTAGACGCTTATGATCCGTTTATGCTTACCAGTGTTCGCCTGGACGAATCAAGGTAAAGGCGCGTTGAAGCAAAGTCGGTTTCTCATTGACTGGTGGTGCATTCTTGCCTAGAGACGCCGCTGAGCTTGGGAACATACGATACGCAACGGATAGGATCGAGTCGTTGACCTTGGGTGCAACGGCATAACTGAACGCACCCAATGAACCTGCGGCAGTTGCAATACTTTTTGATTTGCGGATCAGCGCTTTACCCACCAAGTCTGCAGCTTGGTCTGGTGACAGCGTTGGCAAGTGATCATACATCTTGGTCGGTGCAATCATTGGGGTCCGAACCAGAGGCATATAGATCGTCGACAGATGAATATTTTTGCCTTTGACTTCAGAGGCCAAACAACGACTAAAGGCATCCAGTGCAGCTTTACTGGCGACATAGGCTGAAAAACGTGGTGTGTTGGTGAGTACGCCGATCGAGCTGATATTGACGATGTGTCCGCGTTTGCGCTCAATCATGGTCGGTAATAGCGTCAGGATGAAACGAACAGCGCCAAAGTAGTTGAGCTGCATGGTCCGTTCGAAATCATGGAAGCGATCAACCGATTCGGATACCGCACGTCGAATTGAACGGCCTGCGTTGTTGATGAGGATATCAATTGCACCTTCATCTTGCAGAATTTTTTTGGCACAGATATCGACGGCTTCTAAATCGTTTAAGTCACAAGGATATACCGCAGCGCTGCCTCCTGCTGCTTCAATCTCGGCTTTAACTTCTTCGAGTGTTTCTCGGGTACGGGATACCAGGATCACATGTGCGCCCGCTTTCGCGAGGAGGTGGGCGACTTTAAGGCCGATACCACTGGACGCGCCAGTGACGACCGCTTTTTTTCCTTTAACTGCCGCACGGAGTGCATTTTGATTTAACGTTGTCATTTCGAATTCCTCGAGTATTTTTGTAAGCGTTATTAATTAAGTGCTCTCGCTTAAAATTGATTGTTTTAGGCGTGAAAATAATTTACCAATATTTGTATAAAATAAATACACCAGTCGTCGGATGTTAAATATTTATTAAAAATAAAAATTGTTTAAATACAGTTAATTGTTTATTTTACGAAATATGTGTTGTATGTTTTTTAATCGAGTCTTTGCTCTATTTTATATTAGAATAAATGCTCTAGTTGTATTAGAATAAATGCTCTAGCTATATTAGATTATTTACTCTATTTATATTAGGTTAATTGCTCTAAATGCTAAAACGAGGTTCAGCGGGAACGATCAAATATTGCGTGCATACCCAAAAGAACTTTTTTTGCATGAATTCATCCCTTGAATTCTCGCGCATCACAATAGGGAGGCATACAAAAAAGTTGACCGCGTTGATTTGATCTTAAGCATAATTTTTTTGAAGATATCGTGAGATATCGCTGGAAAATGAGAAAATTGCTGTTTTTGAGGCAACGCGAGTCTGAGCAAAACGGCTATACTAGCGTCCATGAAATTTGCGCTTAGTTCTAGGTGCTCATAAAAAATTTTGAATTAATGTTCGTTTTGATCTTTAACTCGATTTTTGCTAATGCTTTGTTTTTAGTTAAATGTTGTTCTAATCGGAGAAATGCCGCGTGGCACAGTATATTTACACGATGAATCGTGTGTCGAAGATCGTTCCGCCT
>CAYJTU010000076.1:0-16124 GCA_964373105.1 uncultured Moraxellaceae bacterium
TTTTCGACCTCAATGTTGCCTTGTGTAGCTTTACGAATGTGCGCAATCACGTTTTTGGATTTAATCGGATTCCGACGTAAGCAATCTGCAATCGGTGAATTCACCGCTGATTGATTGTCGATGAACAGGCGACATGCTTTATTTTCAAAGAAAGCAATTCCCCAGCCGTCAGCATGATCAGAAGTCACGCCTGCACGTTGCGAGAATCCCTTGAATGAGAAGGTGATATCGGTGGGTGTAGCACAGTTCATGCCGAGTAGTTGGCACATATCGAAATTAGGCTCCTTTAGGGCAATGATGTCTCAGTTGGACGAATTTTGAGGACTCGTAACACTGGTACATCGATGCGTCAAAATAAGATATCCATTACGCCATCTAAAACGCAAGAAAGCCACATGAAGGTATAGTCTTAATTCTGCCGATTATAGCAACCTTAATGCAAGTAATGAATATAGGATAGGTTTGCATCACTTGTGCTATAGCATGCATTTCCTGCATCCCTTATAGATAATCGAGTGCAATGTATGATGAGAATGCAGCAATCCTTATGCCACATCACAGGGTTTATCTTTTTTTGAGTAGCGGGTGAAAGCGTTACAAGGTATGAAGGGTGGTCTTTTGAATGTTTCATCGGTATGAAATGTCTGATGAAAATTGAGCACAACTGCATATTTTTTGCGCTACAATAGCCGCGCTTAGGCCATGCAGGATGTATGGTATCTGATAAAGCAAAAAACGCGTTCGGGAACCTCTGCGTTGAGTTGGTCGGAAATTACCATAAAAAGATGGGTAGATTCTGATGAATTCATTACAGTCCTATGAACAAATAATTTTTAGCTGATTTGTGACGGAACATGAATATCAGTGATTTAACCATCAAAGACCTTAAAGCACAGATTATTGCATTACATAAACGAACCTTAGGTTCGGTCATTGTGATGGAGTGGAGTTTTGCGCAAAAAAGCATGTTGCTGCTCGCTTTTATGATTTTGCTCTATTCTTCTTATGTCCTTTATATGTTTGTGGTTCCGCTGAATCCGGTATGGGCAAGTTATATTGATGTGCCTCTATTCAAAATCCTAATCTGGAAAGATATTTTCATTACGCTGCTTGCCGTCATGCTCTTTTGCTGTAGCTTTATATGGCGTAAAAGTGCATGGGCAAATCGTCATTTGCCGCTATTTTGTGTCGTATTTTATGCGATTTGCATGTGTGCGACGGGCTATCTGGTGGGAGCGATGAGCCCAGCGACGGGGATATTTTTGATTGGTACTCCTTTGCTTGGACTCGCATTGTTTCCACGCGGTATGGTGCTGTGGGTCACTGTCCTTGCGACGATCTTCATTACATTTCTTGCTTTTGCAGGGGTATCCGGCTGGATCGCTTATGCACCATTGTATATCAATGGCGGAATCTTAGATTTGAAGCAGCATTCTCGGTTCTACTTTTATAGCCAAATGTATTTTATGCTGCCGCCTTCATTGATCATCTTGATAGCCGCTGATGTGATCTTGAAGCAATGGCATATGCGAGGACGCGAAGTCACACTGCTGAGTCAACTCGACTCGTTAACCAATCTGTTCAACCGGCGAACCATCAACGAGCACCTAGAGCGCTTGATTGTTGAGAGTACGGATGCCGAGCGTATTTCTATACTCATCTTAGATCTTGATCATTTTAAGCAGATCAATGATACCTACGGCCATATGATCGGGGATGAGGTCTTGAAAGCAGTCGGACAGGTCCTGCAGCAAAGCATGCGCAAAAATGATGTTGCAGGCCGGTTTGGGGGGGAGGAGTTTATCGTTGTTTTGGCGCGATCTGAGCGTCAGGTGGGCATGCAAGTGGCTGAGCGTATCCGCCTGCGCATTGAGGCGATCCGGATTCTCGATAAGAGAGGCCATGAAATTAAAGTCACGACTAGTGTGGGTGTTTCGAGTTGTGCACCGCATGCGATGACAGGCATTGACCCAATGCTGCTTCAAGCCGATCAAGCTTTATATCTTGCCAAAAATGCCGGTCGCAATCAGGTGGCCCATTATGATCAAGTTGCGCTAGAACTCACTTCAGATTTAGCTCATTATGAGCTTAAAGCGGATACAGCAGAAGTTGAGCTACTTGATAAGCGTATGAATATACTTACATTGCCCCCTTCGATCTAAGCTCGAGTAGATGCCTATTTGGTATATTAGTTCACAGTAAACGGTTAGAATGGAGGCTGTATTCAAAGCTAACCGCACGAGAGTATAGAAAGGACGACTAAAGGCAGATCTAAGCGACTACATCTAAGCAAGCAAGATTAAAGTTGGTGTAAAAATCATGATGACCCGTGCATTGACCCTTAAAAAAATCAAACAACACTTCGATGACATTCGTCAAAAAAGCTTAAGCTCCATGATCATCATTGAGTGGAGTTTTATTCAAAAAAGTATTTTATTACTGGCGCTCATGATTGTGATGTTTGCTTCATACGCCCTGTATGTTGCATTTGTGATGTTACATCCGTCGCTACAGCACTTTATTAATGCCAATTCGACCATCTTACTCTTGAAAGATGTCGTCGTTGTTATGATTGCATCAGTGGCTATGGTTTTTGGCTATATATGGCGATCAAATACGCGGGTTAATCGTTATTTTCCGACTTTCTGTATTGTTTTTTTCGCAGTAGCGATGTGTATTTCGGGATATTGTCTCGGCGTGTTGAGCCCTGCGACAGGTATATTTTTGGTAGGGACGCCACTCATTGGATTGGTTTTGTTTCCCCGAAAAGTTGTCTTGATCATGGCGATTCTGACCATGATCAGCATGATATTCTTAACCGTCGCCAGTAATCTAGGCTTGATTCCTTATGCACCTTTATTTGCAAATCAACATGTTGTTGCTTTGCAGGGTTTTACATCCTTTTATCTCTATAGTCAGCTGTACTTTGCGCTTCCGCCGCTGATTTTTATCTTATTGATCATGGATATGATTCTAAAGCAATGGAGTCAGCGTGAGCGCGATGTGGCGATGCAAAGTAAACTGGATTCTCTGACCCATTTATCCAACCGTTACACCATCGATCAGCACTTAGAGCGTTTGGTCGAGCTCAGTTCAGGGACGGCAGAGATATCCACGCTGCTGATTAGTGTCGATCATATCGAACACCTGCGCCATACTTATGGGGTTTCTTTTAGCGATAAGTTGCTGCAAGAGATCGCTAAACTGTTACAAATGAGCATGCGAAATCATGATTTAGCTGGGCGTTTTGATGAAGAGCGCTTTGTCGTGGTTTTGTCTGGGGCGGATCGCGACGTGGGTTTGCAAGTGGCGGAGCGGATCCGAGGACGCGTAGAGCGTCTCGCCGTTGCCGATGGATTTGGACTGGACATACAAATTACCGCAAGTATCGGAGTCGCTACATGCATCCCTTTCGGAATGGTGGGTGCCTATTCAATTCTCACCCAAGCTGAACAGGCATTGGCAAAGGCGCAACTCCAGAGCACGAATCTCATCACCCACTATGACCAGTTGTCAGTTGCAGAGCTTAAAGAGTCTGATATCGTCCTTCAGTCCTGATGGACGACGCTGACGAAGCTCGGTCAACGGATCTCATATACGTTATATCTCGTCGTCATCCAGATCATAAATCGTCGTCTTTTTTTGCTCTGGTACGCGATATTCTTCATTGGCCCAAGCCCCTAAATCAATGAGTTTGCAGCGTTCGGTGCAAAACGGACGGCTTGGATTGTCGGTCCACTGTGACGGCATACCGCACTGTGGGCAAGGAAAGCTCGGGATTACAGGAGAGGTGGGTGGCTTTGGTGTGGTCATTACTGTCCTTCATTCGGTTTTTTATGGCTATTGCTGAAGCGTTTCTCTTCAGCAATAGCATCGATAACTCAATTTGAGCGTCATTTCTTGCTAGGGCTAAAACTTAACAGAGAGCGTTTTGAATGCCACGGGGACATTATTCACATCAAATAACGTAACGACCGCAAGATACTGCTGGCCACGAGCCACATTGCCGTTGACCGCATTGATGGTCATTAAGCTTGCCGGTGCAATGATCTGGCGTGCAATCGCATTGTTGGCGCTATCGACTTGGCTTGGGTCGATGATCATGACCACCGCTCGCGTTGCATTGTTGACGAAGGTCCAATTTATCAGATCGCCTGTTTGCGTTAAGGCAAAGTTATTCGGAATGGTGACAGACTCTTTATAAACCTGCCAATCGCCCTTGTCTGCGACAGTATAGCTTGCACAATTATTCACAGATTTGCGATCATCGCCATTCTTATCGATGCGGTTATATTTACCCGAGTAATTATCAGTTGCTCGCGAGTAGCTGCCGGTGAAGGTTGCCGCAAATGTAGGGTTCAACTCGTCAAACGTTAAAGAGTCTAAAGACCCTGTGGTTTTACCGGTTAAATAAGCGGTGGTTTTTTGTCCGCTGACTTTCAGTGCATTGGTACGCTGGCAATCAAAAAACTGATAAGACATGCGACCATTAAAGCCTGCTTCGCTGCTCGGCAAAGACAGATAGAGCCCGCCAACCGTCGAAGCGGTATCAGCAGTATTTGGACTTTGTACAAAATAGCCATAGAAACGTCCGCCAGGGCCATCTGTGAGTGCAGGTGGTGTGATGGCATCAACTATCGCATCGTTGGTGCCACTGCCGCAGCCCGTGAGCATGAGGCTGGCAGTCATAGCGATGAGCAGTACTTTTCTGTTGTGTAGCATGAACATTCCTTATTTGCAGTGTTGCTGTGAATTTATTACTTTGATTTCAATCGTTCAGTATTGATATGATAAATGCGAGTTTAACTTTCAATCTATTGATTTTGATGCTTCTTCATAATTGCCTGCCATTCGGCGGTGCTGACGGGCATGAGCGAAAGGCGATTTCCACGACGTACCAAAGCAAGGTTTTCGAGTTCCGGCATCGCGCGCAGTTGCTCAAGCGAAATCATGGTTGGCCAAATCTCACCAAATTGCACATCTACGCCCGTCCAGCGCGGATTATCCAGTGTTGATTTCGGCTCATAGTATTTATGATCCGGATCGAACTGTGTCGGGTCGGGGTAGCCGGCGCGACTAATCGTCATCTGTCCAACTATTCCCGGTACTTTGGTGTTTGAGTGGTAGAATAGCGCTTCATCACCCACAGCCATTTGCCTTAAAAAGTTACGTGCTTGATAGTTGCGTACCCCATCCCAAAGTGCGGTACCCCGCGCTTTAAGATGTTCAATGCCAAATGTTTCAGGTTCAGATTTCATTAGCCAATAGGCCATAGGATGCTCCCGTTTTGAGTCCTTTTAATACTGTTGATTCGCAGATTCCCTTAGCATTGTATATCCACATGCCGTGGTGCGTAAAAAAATGCCCTTATTGTGATTTTAACTCACATGCTGTGCCACTAGGTACATTTTCGGTAGAAGGCACGTTATCTCTCGGTTTAGAGCAAGAATATCTTGCCGCTTTGCTTGCTGATGCCAAGCAACAAGTCGCATGGGCGCAAAACCGACCGTTGGTGAGTGTGTTTATTGGCGGTGGGACGCCATCACTGATTTCTGCGGCAGGTTATCAGTGGCTTTTTGGCGAACTGCGTCAAATATTTGAATTCGCAGCAGATTGTGAAATCACTTTAGAGGCCAATCCCGGTACGCTGGAGCATGCGCCGTTCTCCGAGTATTTAAGTGCAGGTATCAATCGCTTGTCGTTGGGCGTACAGACTTTTGATGATGCCCTATTGCAGATACTTGGACGCGTACATGGTTCGGATGAAGCACGGCTTGCGATTGGACGGGCCCGTACAGATGGTTTTCAGCGGCTGAATGTTGACTTGATGCATGGCCTGCCTCAGCAAACAGTGGAGATGGCATTGTTTGATCTACAGACCGCGATAGATTGCGGCGCGACCCATATTTCATGGTATCAATTGACGATTGAACCCAATACCGTATTCTTCCGTACACAACCGGTATTGCCTGATGAAGACCGCCTTGCGGATATTCAGGCGGCAGGCGAGGCGCTATTGCGCGTACATGGCTATGTGCAATATGAGGTTTCTGCATGGGCGAAAGAACTGCCAAGCCGTCATAATCTCAATTATTGGCAGTTTGGCGATTACTTAGCGATCGGTGCAGGCGCACACGGCAAAATTACCTTATTAGAGAGTGGTTCCACTAAACCGACGATCTATCGTTTCCAGAAGTCACGTCTACCGAAAGATTATTTGGCCCAAGTGCCTGCACCCGCTTTGCAGTATGAAGCGGTATTGGCTGCAGACTTGCCGTTTGAATTTATGATGAATGCGCTACGTTTGGTGGAGGGTGTGCCGTGCTCTTTTTATGCGCAGCGTACGGGACTATCGCCCGATAGCATCATGCCGACTGTGGCTATCCTTCAACAAGAAAAATTGATGAAGTCCGAAATGTTGCAGGATCAATCGCGATTGGTTTGTACGGCATTGGGTTTTAATTACCTCAATGCCGTGCTCAGCCGATTTACTGCATTGGAGGATTAGACAGGTCTTTTTTTTGTTCAGGGACAGTGATTTCATCCTCAATAAAAATTCCCCGCGCTTGCCACTCCCGCCACACGGCAAGTAAGACAGCCAGAATCACCGGACCAATAAACAAACCGATCAGCCCAAAAGCCCCTAATCCGCCAAGTACCCCAAACATAATCAGTAAGAACGGTACTTGGGTCACCCCTGAGATGACCATCGGGCGGATGATGTTATCAATCCAGCTCACCACGAGTCCTCCCCACAGCGCCAGTCCAATCGCTGGAATTGTATGCCCCTGAGCCAGTAACCATAAGCTGACCCCGCCCCAAGCGAAGGGCGTACCAAAGGGGACCAATGCGAAGAGCAGCGTCATGACGGTCAAGAGGATAGGGCTGGGCGCACCCGCAACCGCATAACCTATGCCCGCCAGCAACGCTTGGGCCAGCGCCGTTAACCCGATGCCATACACCACCGCTTGCGTGGTCAGACCAATTTCAGAGAGATAGCCATCCACGCGCTGTCCCATAATGTGATGCAGAGCGCGGCGAATTTGTTTCAACACAGTGTCGCCATCGCGATACAGGAAAAACACCGTCATGAGTGCAAAACCCAATTTTGCTGCATTGCGTGAAATCTCATTGAGGATGACTTTGCCATAGGTCAAATGCGATTGGGTCCATTGCCGGATCATCTGTACGGTTTCACCAGGATCATTGTTGATCTTATCAATGATCAGTTTGATTTCGCCGCCGATTGCAGGCAGTTTTAAGATTGAATCCGGCACAATCAAACGACCCTCAGCAATTTGTCCTTGTACGCTCATGTAGAGATTGCGCGCTTCTTGCTGTAAGAGGAAGGTACCGATCAACACAGGTACACCGACGACGATGATCAGTGCTAGTGTCATGACCAAGGCACTGAGATTATGGCGCCCACCCAATTGATTGCGTAATCGGCTATAGAGCGGCCATGTCACATAGGCCAGGATTGCCGCCCAAACGACTGGGGTGATGAAGAAGAAGAGGACTTGGTAGCTGAGTAACAACAGCCCAGTGAGTAGAATCAGTAGCAAGAAGCGCTGGGTGATCGATGTTACTGGCATAAGGACACTCTATCGCTTGTTTATAGGGTTGGAATGATGGGTCTAAGAATGGGTCTACGATAGTCAAAAAAAAGGCATTAGTTTGTCAGAGTTGTGTATGTATCCACAGTGAAACCAGCAATAAAAAACCGCCCTACAAGGACGGTTTTCGTTGAACATTTGTCTTTATGAATTAAGCCAGTTTTTGCGTATTTTCTAAAACTTGTAAATGCTCTAACGGATCTTTGCTGTCATTGGCAACTGTCGGAAGACGCTCTGCTTTGAGGGTTGGCTTCTCACCACTGTTGATCACAGCCTCAGTCACTTGCACGGTCCCCACATCTTTCATCGAGGGTAAGTCGTACATGGTGTCCAAAAGCACATTCTCAAGAATGGAGCGTAGACCCCGTGCACCTGTTTTACGATCAAGCGCTTTCTTGGCGACGGCTTTTAGTGAGGCTTCATCAAACGATAAGTCCACATTTTCCATTTCAAACAAACGTTGGTACTGTTTGGTCAGCGCATTGCGCGGTTCGGTGAGTATCTGAATCAAGGCTTGTTCATCCAACTCTTCAAGTGTCGCTAGCACAGGCAGACGACCAATGAACTCAGGGATCAGACCGTATTTGATGAGATCCTCAGGCTCCACTTCACGGAACAATTGTCCCAATGTTTTGGTGCCGTCTTTGCTCTTCACATCTGCGCCAAAGCCAATGCCGCCTTTTTCACTGCGCTGTTTGACGACTTTCTCAAGACCTGAGAATGCCCCGCCACAAATGAACAGGATGTTAGAGGTATCGACTTGCACAAACTCTTGCTGGGGATGCTTACGTCCGCCTTGCGGAGGAATAGACGCCACGGTGCCTTCGATCATCTTCAGCAGGGCTTGTTGCACACCTTCACCCGATACATCGCGAGTGATCGATGGATTATCGCTTTTGCGGCTGATTTTATCGATTTCATCGATATAGATAATGCCCATTTGTGCTTTTTCGACATCGTACTCGGCTTTTTGCAGAAGTTTTTGTACAATGTTTTCAACGTCTTCACCGACATAACCAGCTTCAGTCAGTGTCGTCGCATCGGCCATTGCAAAAGGTACATCCAGCAAGCGCGCGAGCGTTTGTGCAAGCAAGGTCTTACCTGAACCCGTCGGGCCAACAAGAAGAATATTACTCTTTGACAGCTCAACCATCGCTTCGCGTGCGCCTGTTTTAGCAGGTACATTATGGGATGCTTTTAAGCGTTTGTAGTGATTATAGACCGCTACTGCAAGCGTCTTTTTGGCTTGTTCTTGGCCAATCACATATTGATCCAAGGCAGCACGAATCTCGGCAGGCTTTGGCAAAGGACGTTCAGCCCACGAGCCTGTCGCTGTAGGTGCAGGGGTTTGAACCAGATCAATACAGATGTCGACGCATTCATTACAGATGTATGCGTTTTCGCCAGCAATCAATTTTTTGACTTCATCCTGCCGTTTTCCGCAGAATGAACAACTCTTGTCGCTATGACCAGAGTTTTTGGGAAGATCAGTCATGGGAGCTCCCAAGCTACAATGTGAAAACTAATAATGTAAAATGTAATATGAATAATTATAGCAAAACCTTGCCTGTTGGTCGCGTGTTGATGATGTTATTCAGCAACACTCGGTCGTTTAGTCAATACTGCATCGATCAAGCCATATTCACGCGCTGCTTCTGCACTTAAGAAGTTGTCGCGATCAGTATCTTTTTCGATGGTTTCAACAGATTGACCCGTATGGTGCGCAAGAAGGCTGTTTAATTTAGCACGAATATACAGGATCTCTCGGGCATGGATCTCAATATCTGAGGCCTGACCGCGGAAACCGCCCAATGGTTGATGAATCATCACACGTGAGTTATCAAGCGCAAAACGCTTGCCTTTAGCGCCAGCAGTCAACAGAAATGAGCCCATAGAGCAGGCTTGACCGATACAAATGGTCGAAACATCTGGCTTAATAAATTGCATGGTGTCGTAAATCGCCATACCCGCTGTGACTGAACCACCCGGAGAGTTGATGTACAGATGAATATCTTTGTCTGGGTTCTCTGCTTCTAAGAACAGTAACTGAGCCACGACGAGATTCGCCATATGATCTTCAACTTCACCAGTCAAAAAGATGACTCGTTCACGCAGCAGGCGAGAGAAGATATCAAAAGAGCGTTCGCCGCGAGCAGACTGTTCGACGACCATGGGTACTAGCGCGTTGCGTTCAGGGGTGTATAAATCAATCACCGTATCTCTTCCTTTTATATGTGCGTGAAAAAGCTTCCGCGAATAAGTTTTATGACTAATCCTTGAATATGGGGGATATCAAGTCAAATTGCAAAGGGCAACTGTAAACTTTATTAGAAAAAAAAGGCGCAATTAGCGCCTTTTTTAATCAAACAGCTCGAAAGTGAAATTTAAGCACATGCCTAAATTTTTTTCGAAGGTTGAATTAACCTTGTTGCTGTTGGTTGCGTTTTAGCAACTCTTGATAATCCACAGTAACTTCGGTCACTGTTGCACCAGCAAGGATATGATCAACTACTTGATCTTCAAGTACAACCGCTTCAACTTGAGCACGTTGCTGTTTGTCGTTGGTATAGTACTCAATCACTTCTGTTGGATCTTCATAAGATTCAGCAGTTTCAGCGATCATGGCTTTAACACGATCTTGATCGACTTGCAGGTTTGCATCAGCAATCACTTTGCTGATCAAAACGCCAAGTTTTACTGAGCGTTCTGCTTTATCACGGAACAATTCATCAGGCAGCATGCTTTCATCAAACTGCTGTGCGCCGCCAAATTGCTGAGCAAACTGCTGCAACATCAGTTTACGTTGACGAGTGGTCTCTTCTGCGATCATCGCTTTAGGCACTTCGATTTCATTTGCAGCAAGAACTGCGTCAAACGCTTGTTGTTTCAGCTGGTTGCGCAAGCTACTTTTAACTTCGCGCTCCATGTTTTTACGCACGTCCGCTTTCAGTTTATCAATACCACCTTCACTTGGTGCAAGGTCAATACCGAACAACTGTAGGAACTGAGCATCGATTTCTGGCAACTGCGCAGTTTCAACTTGTGACACGTTGATTTTGAACTGAGCCAATTTACCAGCCAAGTTTTCAGCTTGGTAATCAGCAGGGAAGGTCACGTCGATGACTTTTTCTTCACCTGCTTTCAGGCCGACGATGCCCGCTTCAAAGCCAGGGATCATTTTATTTGAGCCTAAGACCAGTTTGAAGTCTTTTGCAGTACCACCATCAAACAACTCACCATCAACGCTGCCTTCGAAGTCGAAAGTGACTTGATCGCCATCTGCAGATGCGCCATCGGTTACTGCAAAGCTTTGACGTTGTTTACGCAGGTTATCGACCATCGTGTCAACATCTGCATCGTTTACGGTGCTGATTTGACGCTCAACCGTTAAACCATCAAAGCTATTAACGGTAACCACTGGGTATACTTCAACCAATGCTTTGTAGGTTAAGCCTGCATCATTGACATCCACTGACTCAATATTTGGCATACCGACGGCTTGGATTTTTTCTTGTTCAATCGCTTCAAAAACAGTATCACGAACCAAATCATTGATCACATCTTGTTGAATGCCTTGACCATATTCAGCTTGAATACGTGATAGTGGTACTTTGCCGGGACGGAAGCCGTTGATTTTTGCTGTTTTGGCAACGCGCTTGAGACGTGCATCATATTGAGTCTTAACACGTTGTGCTGGAACTGTGATGTTCAGACGGCGCTCTAGCCCAGAGACCACTTCAGTCGTAATTTGCATGGTTTCCTCGATCCTAGAAAATGATAATTAGGGGGTGTTTGTAAAAGTTGCTAAAACTAAAATCAGTTAAATTTTGCAATTCGACAAAGCGTGAAATGATTCTCTACACGCTACTTGGTCGCACTGCGTGAAAAAATTAGTGGCGAAGTATAAGCGATATTGCAGATGGATTCAAAAGGAATGCGATGGAAGCCGTGAATTTGTTTTTATAAGTAAACACCCCAGCACCGTGGTGCGGGGTATGGGTTATTTGCAATGACTGTGCTTATGGTGTCGACGGCACTGAGATTTGGTTGGTTTGATTCTTATATTCAAGGCATGACTTTGATTTTCGATAGCCACTAAGGCGTTGAGTGCGCTGGAATAGACTGTATCTCCATATAAAGCCCGTAGATTCACGAGCTCAAGTTTAGCTTGGGCTGGCTGGTTGTTCGATGCAAGGGCGATCGCATAATGCTTCAAATTTGCAATTTGGGGATAGCGATAGGCAACATTTCGAGCCCAGTTCAATTGCTCAGCCGTCATCTTTGCCGTCGGATCGGAATGCCTCAAACGTAATTGGTCTCGAAGTTGGGTCAATAGAACCGTATCGTTGTCTTGAGGTGTTAAGATTCGGGTTCTGAAGTCTCGATTTAAGCCTGCATATTCTTGTCCGATCCAAATCATGCAACTCACACCCATCACTAGAAATCCTGCAAATACTGCTTTTGGCAAGATGAAGTGCGGAATGGTGATAGCGGGTAGGCGAGGGAGTTGAACCGTGAGGTTTTGCTCTCCATTCACCATCCCGAGCAAGAAACCGACCGGGAGTAGGAAGTACGCATAGGCGAGAGGATACTCAAGCATGCCATGAATCAGTACGAAACCAACCGCAAGTAGCGCAAACACACTTTCTCGACTGCGTGCAAAATAGCCTAAGTGACAAATCCAAAAACCAATAACAATGATAAAAATAGTCCCGATCATTGGACCATTCCAGATCAAAAGATCAAGCAAAATATTATGGCTAGAGTTGGTCATAATCGCGACGGGGAAGCTATTGGACATCGCAATTTGAGCGACGCTGATTTGATTCCAGCCGTATCCCCACCACGGACCCTGAACAACAGCGAGGCTAAACTGCTGCCATAAATACAATCGTTCAGAAGCTTGAGCATGCTCTGCCAGTTTTACTTCCGTTAGACCTTGTTGCATGGTGATATGAGGGAGTAGCAGGACCAATCCTACGAATAAACCAATCCATGCCGCAGTACCTATCCATGAGAGGCGAGGTGATGTGTAGCGCCCCTTCCAAAACCACCAGATAAGGATAAAAATTGCGCCAATCCAAGGGGTGCGCGATTGTGTCAAAACAACACCACAGATCAGGAATCCGGCCAGTAAGCTACTCGCAATTACGCCAATCCGTCGTTGTTCAAATAAATACCAAGTGCCCGCAATGCCCATACAGAGCAAGGTTGCAAGATTGTTAGGTTGACCAAAGTTCGCAAATGGGCGATATGGCGTATCCGGAGGAATATAAGCTTCAAAATAACTAAAGCCAGGGTTGAGATGTAACCACTGACGAAAAGCAATCCATGTCGAAAGCACGGCGCCAATAATGAAAACGGATGCTATGCTGGGCAGGATTTTATCCTTAATGCTTTCATTCAGGCTGAGGTTGTGGCCAATCATAATGACGCAACCGAGACCAAGTATGTAAAACGATACAATCAGCGCATCACCGAGAAAAAAAATCACGCCAAAAGACCACTGCACAATGGGGATCAGTGCGCATATCGCAATGAATATACTGATGCGTGGCAATACAATTTTTTGTTTGAACAGTAATAAACTTAAGATTATTGCCGCCGCGAATGCCGAAAACTCACTGCCACTGGTTAGCCACGGTGAGTAGTGGTGCGGGATGAGCCACGAAATGAGGAGGGCAAGGGCGGCAGCAATGGAGATAAGGGGTTTGGTCACACGGAACCTTAAGTTTAATGAGTTTTGATTTGGTCACTTAATTATAGACATTTTCTGGAAAATATAGTGATTATTGTTAGACAGTTTGGAGTCATTAGAAAAATGTAATTTGCGAGAGTCTTTAAGTTTCTAGATTCAGATTTTACCATCCAAACTGCTTTCGAAGTGAATCGACATATTCTCTAGAATCTTGTCTGAAATTTACATATACACCCAACATCAAGACTGGGTTACTGTTTCCATGGGTTCAGGTCTGTAATCGCAATGACGTTTCCAGTTTGGTCTAATAATAAGGTCATCCCTAGGGTGCCCCATAGCGGTAACCATATCTAGTATTTGGTCATTTTCTCATAGTTAGTTTAATAGATGCTTGAGTGTTGAATTTTTCTAAATCCATGATCTCATGTGCTTGTAATAGAATCTTGGTGAGATCATTTTGAACTGTCTATATAAAGTTGGACTATTGAATAATCCTGCACCTGACTTCAGTGTTTCAGCAATGATAGCCTGCCTTGTTAATTTGTTGCTAGGTAGTCGTACTGAAACCCATTGCGGACCAAACCAAGGCACTGATAGATATTTTTGGGAGGCTTTCTTTAATATCTCTGAGTCTATGTCAGATGGGCGTACGAGATAGAACTGATCGTTACTGAATACTAACCAAGCTGGGTGACCTCAAGCAACTGTATATAGGCCGTAACCAACGATTGCATCAATGTTATAGACGCTAACACTATCGAGCATATCAGGTGAATACCAAATACTTTTAATCATGTGGACAAAGTCGGCGTATCTCAACTCAAATTAGTTCATATTGATATTACTACAGAGGGTTAGGCATTTTTTAAAATTGTGAAAATGATAAAGCCTGTACAAAAAATAGGCTAGAAACCTAGCCTATTTTTTATCATCGTAGCGACAATTATTATTAGCTTGATGTACCGCTTACAAGAGCTTTAGGGATGTACTTGGTGTCTACTGTAGAACCGTTATTTCTCCAAGAACCATTTGTTTGTAAGCCCAGAACAATTGTATTTTTACCAGTTCCAGTCAGTGCGCCTGAAACGCTAGTTCCTGCAGTACCTGAACCAAAAGTCCCAGTAACAGTACATACTGGAAAGGCAGCAGCAGGCGCACCAGCTGAAACGACAACTTGTACATATTTACCTTTAATCGTGTTGTTTGCCGCTGTAACTAAATCAGAACAGTCGCCATTTTGCATATTGTCAGCCAACGTTACTTTTAAACCGTCAGCAATAGATACAGCCTCAGATGCTTGTGAACGAGCGATGTAGTCTTGGTAAGCAGGAATTGCAATCGCTGCCAAAATACCAATGATCGCAACAACGATCATCAATTCAATCAATGTAAAACCCTTTTGTACAGTATTCATTTTAACTCTCCTGGAGGAATAAGTAATCAGTACGTACTGATTCTGTTAGAGATTATGCAGGAGGCATGCCAATTTTGTGGTAATAGAATTAAATGATATAAAACATTAACTTACACTAATATTATTATTGGAAAGGTTCTTTTTTATTAGGAAGCCGTGACAAAATGTGTCAGATTGTGAGGGATTGTGTTAGCTGTGATGAGTTAAATTATGACATGCTGCAATGAGGGTGCATTACAGCATATAAAAGACGGATTTTACTCAGAAAGCAGTGCAACTTGATTGACGTAATTTTCTAGCGCACGAAGTACATCTGCTTGTTCTTCTACGGTTGCTGCTTCAGCCTTGGCTTTCTGTACGCGCATGACGTATTGACGTAGCGTATGGCGCTCTGATGCTGGGAACTGTCGCACAAAATCATTGAGTGCGCCGTCACCTTGAGCAATCAGGCGATCCACCCAGCGCGTAATTTGAGCTTGCTTCTTTGCGGGTTGTTTGGCGCTAAAGGTTGCTAAAACCGCACCTTCATCTTCGCGCTTGAGGAGTTTACCAATCAACTGCGATTGGCGGCGGCGTGCTTCAAAACTTGGAATACGCGCCATTTCGAGCAAGTTGTCGATCAGTACTTCATTGACGGGCAGTGCTTTAATGCGCTCAGGCGGCAGTGCTGCAAGTCGTTCGCCAAGGAGCTGTAAGCGCGCCATGGCTTTCTTTTGTTCGGTTCGACTTGGACGATCTTCTAAATCTTCGAAGTCAGGAGTGTCGGAATGTGGTTTTTTACGCATGATGGATTTTTTAAATAAACTCTTTGAAATTAATGTATGTTCTTCAGAAGTGATGGGTATTAGATCACTAGGATGAGTAAAAACTCCCTAAAATTTTCAAGAATAGGGATGCCGGCTATTTCAATAAAGTTGCGCAGATGGATATTTATTCCGCTTCGTGAAATCTTTGCGCGAATAATTCCCGAATCGCATCGTGGGCTTTGTCTTGATCTGTGCCTTGAATCACCAATCTTAACGTGGAGCCCTTACCAGCACCCAGCATCAGCAGCGCCATGATATTTTTTGCATCGACCAGCGAATCTTCGCGGCCAATACGAATATCACAACGATGGCGAGAGGTGACTTCAATGAGTTTACCGCAAGCGCGCGCATGTAAGCCTAGCTTATTGACGACATCGAGCGTGGTATCAATAGGATCGTTTTGTGCTGTACTCATGACCAATACTTTAGTTCGCGGTGGAGGGTTTGGGTAGGCCACTGGGCCTTTAGTGCATCAGCGAGTCGGTTGACCAGATAAACGGATCGGTGTTGCCCACCCGTACAACCAATTGCCACCGTTAAATAATGACGATGACTTGCCGCAAACACAGGCAGCCATTTTAGCAGAAATG
>CAYJTU010000077.1:0-16066 GCA_964373105.1 uncultured Moraxellaceae bacterium
CAAGTTATCTCTCGCAGATCAATCAAAAACGCCCCCATAGTTCGCGCCTACTTTCCGGTTACAAAAATGTCACGTGCTGGGCTAAACACTTTAGAGCCCTAAAGTTTGGTGGTATTATTTGTGGTATATATTTTTATTTATAAAATTAATTTTTATTAATCAGTATATTGATAACTTAAATTTGTGCCTCTCATCCGCACCAAATTGAAGTTATTAAAAGGCCCTAGCGCAATATTGCGCTAGGGCTTTTTTATTGTCTTTTACAGACTCATAAAATCGAATTTGATCCCATTGCTCGTTTATTAGACCTCAAATTACAATATTTTCCAGCCTTAACACTTGCTCTTTTATATCAAAGACATACAATCGAGATGGAAGGCTAAACCCTTTAGCTCGTTTTCTGCGTGGTCAAATGGATTGATCATCATACGGGCGCTTTAGAAAACCATCATTTTTCATATATGGAAAGGAAATCCCATGAAAATTACCTCATTAAATACCGCTCTTATATTATCTCTTGGCACCGCAATGCTATTACCCCTCCATGCGCAAGCGAGTGATGGCTTAATCAGCTTTGAAGGGCAAATCACGACACGCACTTGTACAATCAGTGGTAACGGCGCAGGGAAAGACTTCACGGTCACACTGCCAACCGTATCGGCTCAATCTTTGTCAACCACATCATCATGGGCTGGGCGTACAGCGTTTAATATCGGCTTAAGTGGTTGTGCACCTGCAACGGGGAATGTCGCCACATACTTCGAACCCGGCATATCCACGGATCTTGCTACAGGCTTCTTGAAAAATGATTCAGGCGCGACTCAAGCCAGCAATGTACAACTGCAATTATTGAATGATGACAGCACGGGTTTGCAATTGAACCAAGCGCGCAATGGTATCAATGGCGCTAAGGCGGTCGCATTGAATGCGGGTGCAGCAAGCTTGAATTACTTTGTGCAATATACTGCTGTGGGCGGCTCGGCAACGGAAGGCAAAGTGAGCAGCCGCACCAACTACACGATTGTTTATAACTGATGATGATCGTTGCGCGATCAAGGATGGCGTTGCAATAGCCCAAAAGGTTCGGTCAAGTCGGATGTTTGCTTAGCCGAGTCTTTAGGCAGGCTATTTTGATGGTACGCATGCCATCAAAATAGCTTGAAAAAGTTTTCTTGATCAACATGCTTCCTTTCTCCGTTTTTTTACTGCATAGTATTTTTTCTTTAATTTCTGACAGATATGTTGACTCTGTATACATTTTCTAACTACTTATATTGATGGATGAATTCTGTTCATTGCGGCTGTCTGTTTAATGTGCTAGCCTAGTCATTCAATTTTGAAAATGTACCCATGTACGTTAGTCAATGAAGTAGGTGATGTCTTGTTGTTAATGGTCAGGAAGACCATTGTGTTATTTAAAAGGGAAATTTTATGCTGAAGGGATGGATCCTGAAAGCATGGTCCGCATTGATTGGGATCATGTTGCTTGCCTGCGTCATATCGCCGCCAGCTTTGGCGATGGAAGCTTTAGATGACGCCACACTCAGTGAGCAAACGGGGCAGGCTGCCTATTTCACCAACTATCAAGCCCCTTCCGGCTCTGGAACGGGTGCAAACGTCACCGACTTTGGTTTCTATACCGTCGGCTTCCAAGCGCAATTGGCCCTGAATCTCAATGTGAAAAGTCTACAACTGGGCTGCGGCGGCGTGAATGGCGCAGGGGGTTGTGATATCAATGGACAAAACGTCTCCTTCGGCTGTGCAGCCGATTCCTCAGGGACCTGTATTACGTCTAGTTCATCGACGACGCCAACCCAGCTTAAAGATTTCAATATGACCAACCCCTTTATCCAGTTGGCGATTAAGAATCCTGGCACGCTTTCAACGCGGCAAATTGTGGGATTTCGCTTAGGTGCAGGTCAAGTGAGTGGTCCGCTTAGCTTTGGTAATCTGATTTCTTTCAGTGGTTATTTAACAGGCTCCACAAATCTGCAAATGCTGGGTCAAACCAATACCGCGCTGACCAGTACAACTGATTATAGCCCCGTAGGGAGTGCAACTCCGCGCTACGACTATAATCTGGGTCTGAGTGATTGGTGCTTGGTTCGCGTATTATTTTGTGTTGCCAATGCCGATCAATACCAGGTGAGTTTTGGTGGGCAGTCTGCGAGCTATGGCGTCTCTGCTTCAGGAACGCGTCTGACTCAAGCGCAGATTATGAATACTAATTTAGCCAGTGTGGTCGATGGCGTTGCGAATTCCGCGCAATGCGTGCGAACCACTTCTTTATTTGGTTGTGGTTTGTCAAACGTCGTACTCGGAATTATTGCTGGAAATGTTGCCGATCAGATTAAAGGACAGTTACGACAAGGGCTATGTAACAATACCTGTGATTTGTCGAATTATAATATTCCTTACAACCTCAGTAATGTGCATCAAATTGACGTCAATTCGAATCTGTTTGGACTATCCTTCCAGAACCAAGCGATTCGATACCCGGGCTATGCGGGCGCGGTCAATCGAGGCTGGGCCATGTATTTACCCGATGCGTTTACTTTAAATATTTCGCAGCCGATGAGCGTTTTTGTGAATAATATTTTGTCTGGATCAGCAGCAGCGGGTAATATTGTCGGGCTTCCTGCACCTTATTTGAACTGTCTGGGTACGCTGAAGTTTTGTTGATCGTGATCTATTCGCGTAAAACAAAAGACCCCAATCAAAATGATTGGGGTCTTTTGTTTTACGGATCAACGATTAAATAGGTTTGTCTATTTTTACTAGGGGATCCGTTGTGGCGATACTTTGACTAGCGATCACGTGCTGTTGTTCATGTTCATGCGTCAGCCACTCGCGCCAAACGGCGAGCAGCATGGCCAAGATCACGGGGCCTATAAACAAACCGATCATGCCAAACGTCGCAAGCCCGCCTAAAACACCAAAAAGCACAACCAAGAATGGAATTTCTGTGGCGCTAGAAATCACCATGGGGCGTATGATGTTATCAATAATAAAGATCACAGCACCCGCCCAAACGGCTAATCCCACGGCAGCAATAGGATGGCCGGTCACTGCCAACCATGCAATCGCAAGACCCCAAGCCAGTGGCGAGGCAAAAGGAATCATGGCCACGATTGCGGTGATGACCGCAAGTAGGATCGCGCCCGGTACACCGGCCACCGCATAGCCGATCCCCGCCAGTAAGCCCTGAGCGGCAGCAGTAAGCACGATGCCGTAGACCACAGCACGGGTTGTGACTGCAATTGCCGAGAGATAGTGATCCCCACGCACACCGACGATCCGTTCAAGCGCAGCACGAATCTGCACCATGATCCGTACGCCATCTTTGTAAAAGAAAAACATGGTGATTAAGCAGAAGCCCAGTGATGCCAAATGTTCCGCCAAGTTGCCGACCAAACGTGCGCCTTTACCGACTTGGTCTTGCATCATGGTGCGCAGTTGCGCAATGAGTTGGCTAGGATCATCATTGAGCTGTGCGACCATATCTTGCAAATCCGTGCCCACCCAGGGCAGGTTTGCAAGCACTGTCGGCAAAACCAATTGCCCAGCATTGAGCTGATCATGCAGTTGGTGATACCAAGAAACAGCTTGATGCTCAGTCACCAGAATCGCAATGCCGATCGGGACGCCCACCAACGTCATGAGTCCTGCCGTCACGATGCCAGCGGCATGTCCTTCACGGCCCGAGAATTTATGCAGAGTCCATTGGTACAAGGGCCAAGTGATATAGACCAAGATGGCGGCCCAAGCGATGGGTGAAATAAAGATTCGCACAATCTGGAAGCTAAAAAAAATGAGTATCCCGAGTAGGATCGGCAACAGCATGCGCTGTATAGAGAGAGTTGACAGCATGGTAGGGCGAGACATGATATCGAAGTGCCGTGGCTTTAAATAATACTCAGTGTACGAGCTGATTTATGAGGGGGCAATGACTAACGGTTTTATTCTGTTGGAAATTCGCAAGAAAGTGGTGCTATATTATATAACCAACGAAAAATTACCGATTCTTGGTTGATAAGTGAAAAGTTCTTAGTGATAGGGACTCAATTTTAGGACTCAAAGACTGAGTCTAGATATTCAAAAGGAGAACAATAATATGATCCGTCATCAGCCTCGCCTATGGAAAACCTACGCTTTAGTGATTGCAATTCTAACCAGTGCGGCTGCATGCAGTAAAAAGAAGGACGCAGCGATTGAAAGCACACCAGATAATCAAACAGCCTCTCTGACAGCCGCAGAAAAATTCATTAAGCAACAAGAAGAAGATAAGCATTCTGCGGACTATTACAAAGTCGATAATAAACAGCGCGTGGTGGTTGAAGACAGTCTGATCGATGATGTCAATGCCACAATCGGGGATGTCAGTGTGAATGCCGAAACGGCGAGAATCACGGCACTCAGAGATAACGAAACCTCCAGTCGAAAATACCAAAAAAAATCACATTCTGATCAGTCACATTGATGAATGTGGTGGATTCCTGACCTGTCATCAATATTAATGATAATTAGTCTTGTGATTATGCTTTTGTTTTTGTAATATACCCGCCTCGTGGTGAGGTGGCCGAGTGGCTTAAGGTACTCCCCTGCTAAGGGAGAGTAGGTTAACCCCTACCGAGGGTTCGAATCCCTCCCTCACCGCCATTATATTTGTGTCAGCTGTATTTTGATTTTAGAGTTTTCGGTGTCGGCCAGACACTGAAAATAAGAAAATTAAAAAAGATACAAATAGTGTTGACGTCGCGGAACTATTTCAATAGAATACGCCACCTCGACATGCTGCAGATAAAAATGCAGAAACGTTGAAAAAATGTGAACGACTTCAATCGTCTACATATTGCGCTGGTAGCTCAGCTGGATAGAGCATCAGGCTACGAACTTGAGGGTCGGGGGTTCGACTCCCTCCCAGCGCACCATATTGAAACGCAAAAAGCCTGCATATGCAGGCTTTTTTGTTTTTGTCGTGTGTCTTATTTAAAGGTTTAATTGCTTTATTTAAAAGAGCGCTCATTCGCTAGTGGACGCTGTCGTGCCTCAGTTAAAGCGTTGCCAGTTCATCGACCGTGATGATCTGAGCTATAGTTGCTAGCATACGCATGGAGATTTGATGCGATTCCTCATTGCCATCCGCACAGGCATCTTCGACCACTAAAATCTCATAATCGCGATCATGCGCATCTCGTACAGTGGCTTGCACGGCCCACGTACTACTTACGCCAGCAATAATCAATCGGTCAATATGTCTAGCCCGCAGAGCAGCATCGAGCGCAGTACAATAAAAGGCATTGATGCGTGGTTTCACGATGACGAGATCCGAAGGGTGGGTGATCAGTTCGGGATGAAAGTCGGTGCCGCGACTGCCGAGTTGCAACGCGCCAAATTCATGAGCACGGCCGAACATTTTAGACGATTTGGGTTGTTCTTGGTAATCCGCTGAAAACCCGACTTTAGCGAGGATTGTTAGCCATTTTTTTTCGCGCGCGATAAACAGGGCTTGATTGGCTTTGTTGATGACATTGCGCTCGATCACATGGGCGGCAGAACGGGCAATTTTCCCGTCGGGATGGCAGATATCAATAATATAGTCTAACCCGAGAAATGCAGTAGTCATGGTTTGGTCGCCTCCAGATCAGATTTTTGACGCATGCAAAAACAATATGGGGTATGGAATAACTCAGAAACAATGTTTTCTTAGGTAGGCAGGGTTTGTTTTCGTTTAGACATTGAGCAGAAGAGATGAGGGTGCCACGGCACACTGAACGACGTCTAGCATCGTTCAGTGTGCAATTGTAGGATTATGGCTGCGATGCAGGCTCTTTCTTGACTCTAAACCAAGCGGCATAGAGTGCAGGTAGAAAGAGTAGCGTGAGTGCGGTTGCCACGATCAAGCCGCCCATGATGGCGACCGCCATCGGTCCAAAGAACACGCTACGTGACAGCGGAATCATGGCCAGCACTGCGGCAAGTGCAGTGAGTACAATCGGACGCAAGCGGCGTACCGTGGCTTCAATGATCGCTTCCCACGGCTGATGCCCCGCACGGATATCCTGCTCAATCTGATCAATCAAAATCAGCGAGTTACGCATGATCATGCCTGATAGGGCAATGGTACCGAGCATCGCCACAAAACCAAAAGGTTTTTGGAAGAGCAACAGAAACAGTGTCACGCCAATGAGACCCAGCGGGGCGGTCAAAAAGACGATGATGCTGCGCGATACACTGCGTAATTGCAGCATCAGTAAGGTGATCACCACCACGAGGAACAGTGGCATGCCCGCGTTCACTGAGTTTTGACCCCGTGCCGAGTCCTCGACGGTCCCGCCGATGTTCAACTGATAGCCAGCTGGGAGTTTGGCGCGGATACTATCCAGCGTGGGTGAGATTTGATTAACCAAGGTTACGGGCTGCGTGCTGTCATAAATGTCGGCGCGCACGGTCACCGTTGGCAAACGATTGCGGCGCCAAATGATACCTTCTTCAAAGCCATACTCGATGGTTGCGATCTGGGATAACGGCACCGTGCCCCCATTATCGGAGGGTACGGCAAGGCTTGCGAGCATGCCGACTTCAAGGCGATCTAAAGCGGCACCGCGCAGTTGAATATCGATCAGCGATTTGTTTTCACGATATTGACTGACGGTTGCACCAGTGAGCGCACTTTGCAGGAAGTTTGCCAACTCTTGGCTATTGACGCCCAATTGGCGCGCGCGTGCTTGATCGACTGTAAGGTATGTCGATTTACTCGGTTCTTCCCAGTCCAAGTGGACATTGACCACATGCGGATTTTCTTTAACCTTGGCGGCGACTTGACGCGCGAGGGTTCGCACATCCTGTATATCTTCACCCGAAACACGGAATTGGACGGGATAGCCTACCGGAGGACCATTTTCAAGGCGTGAGACGCGCGTTCTGATATCCGGAAAATCCTTGTCAAGCGTCTGGATGAGCCATGTTCGGAGTTCTTCACGATCCTCGAGGCTCTTTGCCAGAATCACAAATTGGGCAAAACTGGCCTGCGGGAGCTGTTGGTCTAAGGGCAGGTAGAAGCGCGGTGAACCCGTACCCACATAGCCGACATAGTTTTCAATGCCTTTGCGCGTTTTGAGTAGTGCTTCAAGCTGTTTGGCCTTGGCTTCGGTTGCCGTCAAGGACGCACCTTCGGTGAGCTTCATATCGACCATCAGTTCAAGGCGATTGGAGCTGGGGAAAAACTGCTGAGGGACGAAGCCAAACAAGATGATTGAGCCGACAAACGCCGCGACGGTAATCGCAATCACGGTTTTACGGAAGTTCAAGCACCAGTTGACCAATGCGCGAAAACGTTGGTAGAACTTACTGGCATACGGGTCATGCGCTGCATGATCCAGATCGGCTGTTTGTGCGACAGCTTGCTCGGTCGTTGTATCAACAGGCGTGGTCGGGACTGGATCAGGATCTTTGCCAAAATACTTTGCTTTTAGACTGCCAATTTTGCTTGAATCTTTCTTGAGATGTTTCTTGGCATAGTCGGGCAGCAGTAAATCCCCAAGGTAGGGTACAAAGATGACTGCGGCAAGCCACGAAACGACGAGTGCGATCGTCACCACCTCAAAGATCGAGCGGGTATATTCGCCAGTACTCGATGCAGCCGTGGCGATAGGCAAGAAGCCCGCAGCAGTAATCAAGGTTCCGGTTAGCATTGGAAAAGCGGTAGATGTCCATGCAAAACTGGCAGCTTTTAAGCGACTATAGCCTTGCTCCATTTTGATCGACATCATCTCCACGGCGATGATGGCATCATCCACCAGTAGTCCAAGTGCCAGTACCAATGCGCCTAAAGAAATTTTGTGTAAGCCGATGTCAAAGAAATGCATAGCGGCAAAGGTCATGGCCAATACCAGCGGGATGGTGAGCGCGACAACGGTTCCGGTGCGAAAGCCCAAAGAGAAGAAGCTGACGAGCAAGACGATAATGACCGCTTCTGCTAAGGCATCAATAAATTCACTGACCCCAGATTTCACAGCGGCTGGTTGGTCGGAGACTTTACTGAGCTGCATGCCGACTGGCAGGGTTTGTTGCAAAGAGGCAAAGGTGGTTTGTAGATTCTTGCCCAGTGCCAAGATGTCGCCGCCAGGCTTCATCGACACTTCAATGCCCAAGGCATCCTCACCCATGAAGCGCATACGCGGTTGCGCGGGATCGCTAAAGCCGCGATGTACGTCAGCGACATTGCTCAAGGTAAAGGTGCGCCCAGCGATTTGAATCGGGAAGTTGCGAATCTCATCGACCGATTTAAAGCGGCCGCTGACCCGCAGTTGGATGCGATCGGTTGGCGTTTCAAAGTAACCCGCAGGTGCGATGGCGTTTTGCGCTTGCAGGGCTTCTTGGACTGCTTGCAGGGGCAGACCTAGGCTTGCGATCTTGGTATTAGACACTTCAACCCAGATTTTTTCGTTCTGTAGACCCACCAAGTCGACTTTGGCGACATCTGGGACATTTTCGAGCTGTAACTGGATCCGGTCAGCATAGTCTCTCAACACGGCATAATCGAAGCCTTTACCCGTGAGTGCATAGATGTTGCCGTAAGTATCTCCAAATTCATCATTAAAATAAGGCCCTTGCACACCGGCAGGCAAATTTTGCTGGATATCGCCGATTTTCTTACGCACTTGGTACCACAGGGTGGGTATCTCTGAGGAGTGCATGGAGTCGCGCGCCATAAACGTCACCATGGATTCACCAGGGCGCGAGTAGGAGATGATTTTGTCGTAGTTGCCGGTTTCCATCAGTTTCTTTTCGATGGGATCGGTGACCAGCTTCGAGACTTCTTCGGCGGTTGCGCCGGGCCAGTAGGTCTGCACCACCATCACTTTAAAGGTAAACGGTGGATCTTCACTCTGGCCTAATTTGGTATAGGAGATCGCGCCAATGACGCCGAGCAGGATCATGAAATACAGCACAAGCTGGCGGTTTTTAAGTGCCCAAGCAGAGAGGTTAAAATTCATGATATTAACCCTGCTTGTTGTTTTTGGCAGGCGCTTGGGCCGGAGTCGCCGTGTTTTGCGCTGCCGTGTTTGCCGTTACGGCACGGTTTTGACGATCAACGGGTTGAATCTTTTCTCCCTCATGCAGCAGTTGTACGCCGGCAACGACAACCCAATCGCTAGGCTTCAAACCTGAGAGCACCGGAACGATGTCACGGTCATAGGCCCCGGTTTTGATGAATGTACGCTTAATGCTGGAGGTGGCCGGATTGAGCACCCAGACGTAGGCCGCGCCTTGTTCGGCAGTGACGGCTGATAGCGGAATAGACAGTGCAGAAGCTGCTTTGGCATCGGCAGCAAAAACCCGGGCGCTTTGTCCGATCTCAACCGTTGGATTAGGCTGGTCAAAGGCGATACGGGCAGCAAAGGTACGTGATTGATCCGCAGCTGGCGACAGTTCACGGACATGTGCCGGAAAGCGGGCATCGGGTTGTGACCATACTGTGACCGTGACTTTTTGTCCGATATGAAAACGCGGCAGATCTTGCTCCGGCAGGCCAATCACCACTTCACGATCGCCTTGTACGGCGAGGGTATAGATGGCCTGACCTGCGGTCACCACTTGCCCCGCTTCAACTTGACGCTGGACGATCACGCCATTTTCAGGCGCGAGTAACGTGGTGTAGTTGGCTTGATTAGCCGCGACATCGTATTGCGACTTGGCTTGCTTGAGTGCCGCTGCGGCGGATTTGTATTGGTTATCGACTTGATCATATTGGGAGCGACTGATTGCGTTTGGAGCGAGTAGTTGTTTATAGCGCTCAAGTTCAGACTTGGCGACCCGTTCGGCGGATTCGGCACTGGTCAACTGAGCGGCTGCGGCAGTACGTTGTAATTGCGCATCTTGGGGATCAAGCTCTGCGAGGATCTGTCCCTTTTTGACGGTATTCCCGACATCCACCCAACGCTTCGTCACCTTGCCTGCAATTCGGAATGAAAGCTGTGGTTGGACGCGTGCAGTCACATCGCCAGCGTAGCTATTCAACAATAAACCCGCAGAAATGGGTTGGGTCACCATCGCTGGACGTGGCTGGGCTTTGGTCGGCTCTGGCTTACTACAGGCGCTAAGCAGTAAAGTCATTGCGGTGAACAGTACAACGGGATGTTTGATTTGCTGAGAAATCATGGGATCTATCCTTTAAGACCAGAGGTCTTGTGCTTGTTGTTTGATGACGATTTCATCAATCCATTGACCTTTACAGCATTTAAGCACGCTATGCTCAAAAAGTCGTCATCGGGGTGAATTATTGCTATACTATGCAGTATAGTAATATTAGTAAACCCTTTGGTTTAATATTTATTGAAAATATTTTTACCCCTTTTCATCAAATGTTGCCACTGCATGGTTCAAGGTGAATTAAAACGATGATGACCCCAGATATCCCCGAGATCCGCCCTGTAACGGCAAGCCCTGGCCGACCGAAAGATATGGTGAAGCGCGCTGCGATTTTGCAGGCGGCGAAGGATCTGTTTTTAAAGCAAGGCTACGAAGGGAGTAGTATGGACGCGATCGCCTCAGAAGCCGGCGTATCAAAGCTGACGGTCTATAGTCATTTTAATGATAAGGAATCGTTATTTGCGGCCGCGATAGAGGCACACTGCGAGCATCAATTGCCATCTTCTCTGTATAGCTTGCCAGTCGAGCGACCGATTTCAGAAGCGCTGTATGAGATCGCAAGGCGTTTCCAATGCATGCTGAAGACTCAAGAAGCAATTGAATTGAATCGGCTCATGTTTGCGCAAGCCAAGCAGAACCCGAAACTGACCCTGCTTTTTTATAATGCGGGACCACAGCACACTCAAGATGAAATGAAGCGCTTGTTGCAGCAAGCTCACAATCAAGGCAAGCTTGATATTCAAAACCCCACCTTCGCCTCAGAGCACTTTCTCTCAGCATTTGGTGGCGGTTGTACACAACTGCGCCGAAACTTTGGCATAGTGGATACACAAGACGCTCACGATGACGACGCCTATGCTCAAGAAACGGTGAAGCGCTTTATCCGTGCTTACGCGGTTGAATAACCGCTTGTGCAGCACTTGTTGCGCTAGCGTGCTGCATTGCTTAATGCTGCTTCCACAGTGCGCGCCAGAGCCTCTCAAACAATCCGCGCTGCGATGGTTGTATTTGTGATTCCGCAGAAACCCCATAATTGCGGTAATTGCCACTGCGCGTATCGCGACCTGCAAAATCACCACGCCGCGTTGCCATCGAGGTCGATAGCGGCATATTGACGCGTTTTTGTTTGATCTCATCAGACAACTGGGGAAAAAGATCCAAGCCAATCTTGGCGTTTAGTTCGGCTAAGCTCAGGACCTGAACTTGGCCCGAAGCATCATTGGGTGAAAAATACGCGCCGACTGCATGTCGTTTTGGGAAGTAGACGGCTTTATAGATATCCGATGGCACAATCACATTACCCACTTTGCGGAGGCTACTCCCTAAGAAAGCCGCACCGGTGATGACATAGGCATCCCCTTCTTGCTTGACCAACTCACGTGTCGCTTCCTCCAGATGCCGCCAAGGATTTTGGTTATGATAGCTATTTTGCGGCACCACATTGGCCAGAGAAAAGCTATTAAATTGCTGGCTGCGTGTCCCCATGTCGCCATTGGGTGACATGTGGCCACGATCAAAACCACTGCCTTTATAGTCGAAAAGCGTTGAACGTTCAGCGTAGTCAATCCGTCTTTCTTCGTGAAAGTTGTTCTGGCGATCGAGGCTTTGCGCCCGCTCGATACGATCACGGGTCAGATATTCCGCTGACCACAATGGGGTGCGGGTAATCCCTGAATACATGACGGTAAAACCATCAAAACACAGCTCTTGCGTACGTTGCGCAAGATTTAAGTTGTTGAAATTAGGCGCTTCGCTTTGATAGTAATTCTGAGTGCACAGCGGATCAACGTCTAGAACGTCCTCATCTTCGGAACCATTGATCGATTCAGCCGTTGCAGTCGCGATCGTTGCTTGTGCTGCGGGTACGGTATAAGGCGTAGAGCTGCTGGGTGCATACGCAGTCGCAGTTTCCGCGTGGAGTATGCTCGGTGCGATGAGAACAACGACTAAAGTCGCAATGAATCGGTAAACAGTCAACATGAACACTCGTGTTAATTGGGTAAAAGCACAATGAAAAAAGCATGTATCAAAAATAAAGACAAAGCTGAGGCGTCAACTTTGTCTTTCGAGTTTATGGCTTGATCAATATTAAGCTGATCAAGCCATAAGACGATCTATATCGGTCTAGATCTCGATCTGACTGCCCATCTCGACCACGCGATTGGTGGGGATCTGGAAGAAGTCACTAACGGCGCTGGTATTGCGCGACATCGAGATAAACAGTTTTTCGCGCCACGGCGCCATGCCGTCGCCCACAGTGTGGAAGATGCGCTCGCGCGAGACAAAGAAGCTGATCATCATCATATCAAAAGGCAGACCGAGTTCTTTCAATCCTTGCTCGACAGCGACAGGCACATTCGGCTGCTCTTTGAAGCCATAGCGGGCAATGATGCGATAGAAGCGCTCATTGATGCGTTCAACGGTCACCCGTGTCTCATCGTCAATATAAGGCACATCTTCAGTTTGCACAGTCATCAAAATATTGGTTTCATGCAAGATCTTGTTGTGCTTTAAGTTATGCAGCAGCGCATGCGGCACGATGGTTTGGCTAGCGGTCATAAACACCGCTGTACCCGTGACGGTATGGGCTGAGGTGCTGACGCTGTTGATAAACAGATCCAGTGGCAAGGTATCTTTTTGCAGCTTGGCAAACAGCAGTTGGCGACCACGCTTCCAGGTCATCATGATGGTGAAAGCGATCGAACCAATCAGCAGTGGGAACCAACCGCCTGCGATGATTTTCATGGAAGTCGCACCAAAGAATATCAAATCGAGAACCAAGAACGGTAGGACAACGAGAATGACTTTCGGTGCTTTCCAACGCCATAAGTTATACATCACAAAGCCGACCAGCAAGGTGTCGCAGACCATGGTCATGGTGACCGCAAGACCATATGCAGCAGCTAGATTAGAGCTGGATTTAAACATCACCACCAGCACCAAGATCGCACCCAGCAGTAACCAGTTTAAAAAAGGAATATAGATCTGACCAATCTCAGACTCTGAAGTGTGCATGACGGTAAAACGCGGCAGATAGCCGAGTTGCATCGCCTGACGCGCAATCGAGAACACCCCTGAAATCACTGCTTGAGATGCAATAACGGTGGCAATCGTGGCGAGGATAATCATCGGCAACAAGGCCACTTCGGGGATCAGCTTATAAAACGGATTGGCAATCGCCGTTTCATCACGCAGGAGCAGTGCCCCTTGACCTGCATAATTCAGCAGTAAGCAGGGTAGTACCACGGTAAACCACGCCATCTGAATCGGTTTACGACCAAAGTGTCCCATATCCGCATACAGTGCCTCACCACCCGTAATGGTCAGGACAACCGCACTCATGGTGATGAAAGACGCCATCGGATGATTGACGACAAACAGAATGGCCCAATGCGGGCTGACCAATTGCAGGATTGACGGGTTTTGGATGATGCTCATCACCCCAAGGACACCAAGGGATATAAACCAGAGCAAGGTAATCGGACCAAAGTAGCGCCCTACTGATCCCGTCCCTTTACGTTGAATCATAAACAAGGCGATCAACACGCCCATCGTAATCGGAATGATAAAAGGGGTGAATACAGGCGTCAGAATCGACAAGCCTTCAACGGCAGACAGCACGGAGACCGCAGGGGTAATGATGCCATCGCCAAAGAACAGTGCCGCTCCAAACAGACCAATCGCAACCAGCGCTCCCCGGGTCTTGGGCCCTAAGCGTTTACTGCGCAGCGTGAGTGCGAGTAGCGCCATGATTCCGCCTTCACCATTGTTATCAGCATGCATGATGACCATGACATACTTGATGGAGACCACGATCATCAGTGACCAGAAGATCAGCGACAGGACCCCGAGCACATTGGCATGGTTGAGGAGGATACCGTGAGAGACATGGAAGCATTCTTTTAATGCATAAAGCGGGCTGGTTCCGATATCGCCAAACACAATACCTAACGCTGCGAGTGTCAGTGCCGACATGGCTGGGCGCGCTTGAGAAGCCTGCATAGGATTAATCCAATCTGTTACTTGTAGTGCGCATGGTAACATCGAATGAATGACAGTCGCAGTGTGCAGTTCAAAAAATATGATTGGCTTTCAAGCAGTTTTTCGTTAGACTACCGCCCCTTGGTGAGGTGTCCGAGTGGCTGAAGGAGCACGCCTGGAAAGTGTGTATGCGCTAATACCGTATCGAGGGTTCGAATCCCTCTCTCACCGCCAAAAAATGTAAGTCCTATATGATCCAGATATAGTTAAAAACCCAGTAACCGTTAGGTGCTGGGTTTTTTGTTGCGTATCTAAAAGCAGTTGAGATTTACCAATATTTTTATCCAAATGGATGCTACCCACCCCATTTTGTAATAAGCTTCTAAGTTAATTTGAAGAGATAGGCTACACAATCATGCTGCGTTGGTTTGAAAGCCGTGTAGATCCCTACCCAGAGCAACCGCTCAAAGGACTGCCAAACACTTTCTTTGCCTTTGTTAGGCAGAGTACCAAGGGCCTGCGCACGCTGATGTTTAGCATGACTGCGTTGACAGCGCTCATCGGCGTCTTTGAAGCACTGCTGTTTGCCATGATGGGCAAGATGGTGGATTGGCTCAGTCACGTCGAGCCTGCACAGCTGTGGGCAAAACAAGGCCATAACCTGCTGATACTGGCCGCCATAATCATGGGCAGCGTGCTCTTGATCGCTCTGCAAGCGATGATCAAACAGCAGGCGCTGCTGGGCAACTTTCCGATGCGACTGCGCTGGAACTTCCACCGATTGATGCTCAGTCAAAGCATTAGCTTTTTTAGCGATGATTTCGCGGGACGAATCGCGACTAAAGTGATGCAGACCTCGCTGGCGGTGCGTGATTTTTGGATGGTGATCGGCGATATCTTTGCGTTTATCATCGTTTATTTTGTCACACTCACCATCGTGATGGGCTCGTTTGACCCATGGATGCTGGTACCCTTTCTGGTATGGCTGGTGATCTATATTGCCACGATGATTTACTTCATTCCGCGTCTGGGGCGTATCGCCAAGATGCAAGCGGATGCGCGTTCAATCATGGTTGGACGGGTGACCGATGCCTATACCAACATCCAAACCGTCAAGCTCTTTTCGCATGCAGGGCGTGAGGCGAGCTTTGCCAAAGATGCAATGCAAGGATTTTTGACCACGGTCCATGGTCAGATGCGTCTGGCAACCGCCTTTGAGATCATCAATCATGCGCTTAATATGTTGCTGATCGTATCGACGGCAGGTGTGGCACTGTGGCTTTGGACACAAAGTTTGCTCGGTATCGGCGCAGTCGCAGCAGCAACAGCGATGGCGCTGCGTCTAAACGGGATGGCGCACTGGATCATGTGGGAGATGTCGTCGCTGTTTGAAAACATCGGCACCGTGCAGGACGGCATTACTACGCTGACCAAACCGCATTTGATTGAAGATGTGGCAGATGCCAAGCCGCTCAAGGTTCAGCATAGCCAAATCCAGTTTGAGCAGGTGAATTTTGCTTATCATCCCGATCAGCCGATCCTTGATCACTTGTCCTTGACGATTCATGCCGGTGAGAAGATCGGATTGGTCGGGCGTTCTGGTGCAGGCAAGTCAACGCTGATCAATCTGCTGTTGCATTTCTATCAGCCGCAGGCGGGGCGTATCCTCATCGACGGCCAGGATATCCGCTTAGTGACTCAGGAGAGTCTGCGTGCTCAGATCGGGATGGTCACCCAAGACACGTCACTGCTGCATCGCTCAGTGAGAGACAACATTCTCTATGGGCGTCCCGATGCAACGGACGCAGATATGATCGCAGCGGCAGAGCAAGCCGAGGCGGGTGAGTTTATCGCCCATCTGACTGATCCTCGTGGTCGGACGGGTTACGATGCGCATGTCGGTGAGCGCGGGGTTAAGCTGTCCGGTGGA
>CAYJTU010000078.1:0-16064 GCA_964373105.1 uncultured Moraxellaceae bacterium
GCAAGTACATCTGTCTTATGTGCTTCTTCTTGCATATCAATAAAGTCAATAATAATGATCCCGCCTAGATTTCTCAGGCGTAATTGACGTGCAATCACATGGGTCGCTTCAAGATTTGTTTTAAACACGATGTCTTCAAGGTTACGGCCATTCACAAATGAACCCGTATTCACATCAATCGTGGTCATCGCCTCAGTTTGATCAATCATCAGATAGCCACCTGACTTCAAATCAACACGAGACTGCAAAGCACGTTGGAGATCCTCTTCAACATTATGTAAATCAAACAGTGGACGCTCGCCTGGATAATGGCTAATTCGATCGGCTACGACTGGCACAAACTCTTTTGCAAATTCCATGATTTTGACATGGGCTTCACGCGAGTCAACATAGATTTTGGCCGTTTCTTCGCTGGCTAAATCTCGTAAAATTCTTTCAGGCAGTGGGAGCTCTTCATAAATGAGTACCGTCGTTGCAGTCGTCCGACGCTCTTGAACATGCTTCCACAGTTGGGCCAGATAGCGCATATCGCGCTCAATGTCAGCATTGCTCACCCCTTCCGCCGCAGTACGGACGATGATTCCGCCGGGTAATTCACTGGCCTGTTGAATCTCTTCAATCGCAAGCTTCAAGCGCTCACGTTCTTCACTCTGCTCAATACGCTGACTGACACCAATATGCTGACCATAAGGCATCAATACCAGATAGCGTGAAGGAATTGATAAATCGGTGGTCAGTCGGGCACCTTTGGTCCCAAGCATATCTTTCATCACCTGGACCGTCACTTGCTGACCGGCGTGGAGGAGCTCAAAGATGTTGGGTGCTGGCTGGTTGCGTGACCAAACCATGTCATTGACATGAAGAAATGCAGTACGACTTAAACCAATTTCAACAAAAGCTGCCTGCATGCCGGGTAAAACACGCACGACTTTACCATTATAAATATTTCCGACCAGATCACGACGCGTCGTCCTTTCGACAAATAACTCTTGTGCACTTCCATTTTCAATGAGCGCCACCCGACACTCCATCGGAGTAACATTGATCAAAATTTCTTCGGTCATAACCTATTCATGCCTTCGTTTTACAACAAAAAAATACGACTACGATTTAAAGCCCGTATCAATGTTTAAAAAAATCGCTTTAAAAAACCATCTTAGAAAATCACTTAAAATGGCGGATCAGTGCCAAGGTTTCAACAAGTGGTAGCCCGACTACATTACTATAACTTCCATTGATTCGGGGAATAAATGCGGCGCCAAAGCCTTGAATGGCATAACCCCCTGCTTTGCCGATGGGCTCACCAGTATCCCAGTAGGTTTGCATTTGCTCTGGGGTAAGCGGCAGCATATCCACATGCGTGATCACGTTACATGTTACTATTTGTTTATCACAAGCAACCGCAACGCCTGTCATGACTTGATGCGTACGTCCGGAAAGTAATTGCCACATCGAAAACGCATGATCTCGGTCTGTAGGCTTTGCCAAAATCAGCCCATCGACCGTCACAGTTGTATCTGCCGCAATAACCATAGTTTCAGATGCAAAATCTGGAATGGCCGCTAAGGCCTTTTGGCGCGCTAAACGAACTACATAGTCGGAGGGTGACTCGCCAGCATAGACAGACTCATCAATATCTATTGCGGCTGTCGTAAATACAAGCCCAACTTGCTCAAGCAGGGCTTTGCGACGCGGAGATGTCGATGCAAGAACAATAGATCGAGGTTCGATATCGCTACGCTTTGCAGACTGAGGCATTAAATGCCCCGCCAACGTTTAAGGCAGGTATAAATCAGTGGCCAAATCACAATGCTGGGCAATAGCGGCCCCCAGAACCAAAAAGAAACGATGTTGCCACTCATGCGCTGAAAAATAAATAAAATCATGAGATTGGCTAAAACTGCAATCGTTGAAATGATCCACAGGTTTAGAAAAGTGAGCATGCGTTTATGACGCATAAAAAACTTGGCGAGGAAACTGAGCACCACAAAGACCAAAGCATGTAAACCCAACTGACTATCCAGCATAAAATCAGTTAGTAATCCCACAAAAAAAGCAAACCAAATCCCACACCATGTCGGCTGTACCATGACCCAAAACAGGGTCAGCATCAGCATAAACTCCGGACGCCATGTCAGCCATGCATAGGGCACGGGATATACCGTCAATATCACGCCAATCAACAGACTCATCGGTATCGGTAGCAGCGGATCAGGTTTTCCGATGGAACGTCCATCTTTAATTGAAGAAGGAGAATTATTGCGCGACATAACGCGCTCCAGACGATTGCAACTTGGTTGATTTAGGCTTGCTCTGCTCAGTGTGAGGTTGTTCTTTGGCGAGCGGTGCGGAAAACAATAAAATCACATGATGACCGCCTTCCAACTGCGCCAAAGGCTTAATCGCAATATCAGCAAACTCACTGCTGCCGTGGTGCTGAATCGCTGACACCCGTCCAACAGGATATCCCGCAGGAAAGCGCTCACCTAAACCTGAGGTAAACAAACGATCCCCCACTTGCACATCAGCCGTGTTCGGCACGTATTGCAAACTTAAGCGACCACTATCACCTGTGCCTGCAAGAATGCCACGCATGCCGGTACGTTCAATCCGTACAGACACTGCATTTTCTTTATCAGAAATCAGCAAAATACGTGCACTGTGCGCCAGAACTTCCACAACTTGCCCAACGACACCTTTGTCATCCAATACCATTTGCCCAACAAACACCCCGTCAACATTCCCTCGATTGATCACCAGAATATGACGCAGTGGATCGGGATCAGTGCCGATAATTTCACTGATAATCATCCGACCATCAATAATCAACGGTGTATTGAGTAGTCCACGCAGACGTGTGTTTTCCGCAGACAGTTCTGCAAGCTTTTGGAGACGGACATTATTTTGTAAGCGTTCAGCTTTTAGAGCCGCATTTTCTCGGCGCAAAACTTCTTCAGACTGCGCTTGCTCACTGAGCCAATCGCCGGACAATACGGGATAACTTGCAAAAACATAGAGGGGATCAAGCGCCGCGCGGGTCAATCTCCGGGCGGAATCAAACCACTCGGGATGCTGCCAATCTGCAATCATGAGCACGATCGCTGCAATCGTCGCCAACACCAAAGGCCGAAAAGACTGGGCATCGCGGGCAAAAATATTCTGTTCCAACGATGCTCAGCCTCACTTGCTAAATAACAACTACGATGGAATGGCCAACTTAACGTGTAAAAGCTATTGTTCAGTTGGCCTAGCTTTAATCATCAAATCACGATTAAACGACTTCATTCATCTCAAATTAACCCACAAACAACATGTCGTAATTCGGATTATCAAAATGCTCCAGAACTTTACCACCGCCGCGTGTGACGCAAGTCAGTGGATCTTCTGCAACCACAACGGGTAAACCTGTCTCACGAGACAACAGTTTATCGAGGTTACGCAGTAATGCCCCACCACCCGTCAGCACGATACCACGCTCTGAAATATCAGCAGACAATTCTGGCGGCGTTTGCTCAAGTGCAGTTTTTACGGCACTCACGATTGAAGACAATGGATCAGTCAAAGCAGCGAGTACTTCATTGGACTTCACGATGAATGAGCGTGGTACGCCTTCGGCCAAATGACGACCACGGACTTCAATCTCACGGATCTCGCCATCGGCATCGGGATATGCCATACCAATTTGTTGCTTGATACGCTCTGCAGTCGTTTCACCGATGATGCAGCCATGTTCACGGCGTACGTAGTTAACGATACATTCATCAAACAGATCACCGCCCACGCGCAGCGAGTCAGAGTAGACAGAGCCTGACAGTGAGATAATAGCAATTTCAGTCGTGCCACCGCCGATATCGACCACCATAGAACCCAGAGCTTGCTCTACCGGCATACCTGCACCGATTGCAGCAGCCATCGGCTCTTCAATGAGACGTACATCACGCGCACCTGCTTGCAGTACCGCTTCACGAATCGCACGACGTTCGACCAACGTTGATTTACACGGCACACAGACCACGATACGGGGTGTTGGTGGAATCAAACGTTTTTCGTGAACTTTATGAATGAAGAACTGCAGCATGGTTTCAGTGACTTCAAAGTCAGCAATGACGCCATCTTTCAGGGGACGAATTGCAGAAATATTTGCAGGTGTACGACCGAGCATTTGCTTGGCATCCAGACCTACGGCTGCAACGGTTTTATGGTGACCATTATGACGAATCGCGACAACAGTCGGTTCGTTGAGCACGATCCCTTTACCTGGCGCGTAGATCAATGTGTTGGCAGTGCCAAGGTCAATGGCTAAATCGGTTGAAAACAACCCAAACAGACGCTTCAGAATCACAGGACTTTCCAGAAAATTAGAGGCAAACTAGCAAGGTCGCAACTGTAACCAAAACTGGGCATTTGAACAAGACATGACTTGTGAATGACGTCTAACAATATCATCTTTTTTTCTTATTTTTTTCGATTGCGCTTAGACGCTCTCATCATAAATCCTGATAAATTTGATGAAGTTTTGTCAAAAAACGCTAGCAAATCCCCCAAAGTCATGCCCAGATCACGCATAATATCGCATCATTTTTTTTTGAATCATTTTTCTTTAATTTTGGAAAAGTGATGGAACCCTTCAATCGGTTTGTAAACAAACGTATTACACAAGCGTATTAACAAGGCTATGGTATGACTGATTCAAGCAGCACCTCGACGACCCGCGCATTAGACGCCACTGACATCAATAAAATTGCAAAGCTTGCTCACCTAAACATCACCGATGATGAATGTCAGCGCTATGCCGCCAGTTTGAATAATATTTTGTCCCTCATGGATCACTTGCAAACGGTCGACACCAGCGATATCGAACCGCTGAAGAACCCATTTGATACCGCGCAGCCGCTGCGCAATGATATCGCGACTGAGCCGAACCGCCGCGCAGCTTATCAAAGCGTTGCGCCAGCGACACAAGATGGATTGTATTTGGTTCCTCAAGTACTCGATTAATTAATCATTGCATAAAGGAACGGGCCTTCAAGAACCCCTTTCTCAAATGATATCTCTTATTTTTGCTTTAACTAAACGCATTAGACGAATTGGCTATGACTGAATTACATCGATTAGATATCCGCGAGCTTGCACAAGGACTCGCCAGCAAACAGTTTTCATCCCTTGAGCTGACCCAACATTATCTGACGCGTATTGATCGCTTGGATGCCAAGTTGAATAGCTTTATTACCGTGACGCACGAATCTGCACTGGCTGCCGCACGTCATGCAGATAGCCTACGCGCACAGGGCAATGCTGGCGTGCTCACGGGCATTCCGATTGCTCATAAAGATATTTTTTGCACCGAGGGCGTTAAAACCTCAGCCGGTTCAAAAATGCTGGATAACTTCATCTCTCCTTACAATGCAACGGTCGTCACACAAGCCAATGCCGCAGGCCTTGTCATGTTGGGCAAAACCAATATGGATGAATTTGCGATGGGTTCGAGCAATGAAAGCTCCTACTATGGTGCCACGCACAACCCATGGGGTTTGGACCGTGTGCCAGGCGGCTCATCAGGTGGGTCAGCAGCAGCCGTTGCAGCCGACCTTGCGCCGTTTGCAACAGCGACCGATACTGGCGGCTCCATTCGCCAGCCTGCGGCATTTTGCGGCTTGACAGGATTAAAACCGACCTACGGTCGTGTCTCACGTTTCGGTATGATTGCTTATGCATCGAGTCTCGATCAAGGCGGACCGATTGCGCGCAGTGCAGAAGACTGCGCGTATCTGCTGCAAGTGATGGCAGGACATGACGCCAAAGACTCAACCAGTATCGATCAGCCTACTGAAGATTATGTGGCAGGTCTCACTACAGCCGCTAACTCTGATAAGCCACTCCAAGGTTTACGCATTGGTTTACCGCATCAATATGTCAAAGATGGCTTAGATGCTGATGTTAAAGCACGCGTGCTCGATGCGCTCAAAGTCTTTGAGGATTTAGGCGCAACATTAGTAGAAATCAATCTCACCACTTCTGATGCAGCGATTCCAGCTTATTATCTCATTGCACCCGCAGAAGCATCCAGCAACTTGTCGCGTTACGACGGGGTTCGTTTTGGACATCGCTGTGAGAATCCAAAAGACCTCATGGATCTCTATACCCGCTCTCGGACTGAAGGTTTTGGCGATGAAGTGCAACGCCGGATTCTAATCGGTACCTATGCGTTATCTGCGGGTTACTATGATGCTTACTATCTCAAGGCACAAAAAGTGCGTCGTTTGATTCAGAACGACTTTCTCAAAGCCTTTGAACAATGTGATGTGATCGCAGGACCCACCGCGCCGACCGCAGCGTATGCGATCGGTGCCAAACAAGATCCGGTTGCGATGTACTTAGGCGATATTTACACCATCGCGGTCAACCTTGCCGGTTTGCCGGCCATCAGCGCCCCAGTAGGATTTGATACCAGCTATAGCGGACATGACAACTGTGCCCCCCTACCTGTGGGACTACAACTGATCGGACCTTATTGGTCTGAAAGCAGATTACTGTCAATCATTCATCAATATCAACAACGTACAGATTGGCATAAACAACGTGCGCCAATAGCGAGTGATGCAGGAGCAGCCGTATGAGTCTATTAGTTCAAGGCTGGGAAGTCGTCATTGGCTTAGAGATCCATTGCCAACTCAACACTCAAAGTAAGATATTCTCAGGTTCTCCAACCGCATTTGGTGCAGAACCCAATACCCAAGCCAGTTTGATTGACCTCGCATTGCCGGGCACGCTGCCAGTACTCAATCGCGAAGTAGTCAATAAAGCCGTGCGCTTCGGACTTGGGATTGATGCTGAGATTGGACGGGCATCGGTATTTGCGCGTAAAAACTACTTTTATCCTGATCTGCCTAAAGGCTATCAAATCAGCCAGATGGATGACCCCATCGTCGGCAAAGGTCATGTCGATATCGTGCTGGAAGATGGCACTGTCAAACGTGTCGGTGTAACTCGTGCACACTTGGAAGAAGATGCCGGTAAATCGTTGCACGAAGACTTTGCGGGCATGACGGGCATTGACCTCAATCGTGCTGGTACGCCGCTGCTGGAGATCGTCAGCGAGCCGGATATGCGCTCTAGTGCAGAAGCGGTTGCTTACGTAAAGACGATTCATGCACTCGTCCGTTGGCTCGGGATCAGTGATGGCAACATGGCCGAAGGCTCTTTCCGCTGTGACTGTAACGTGTCGATCCGTAAACCAGGTGCGCCCGAATACGGCACGCGCTGTGAATTGAAAAACATCAACTCATTCCGCTTTATTGAACGCGCCATTGAAGCTGAAGTCGATCGTCAAATTGATTTGATTGAAGGTGGTGATCGCGTTATTCAACAAACCCGTCTGTATGATCCAAACAAGAATGAAACCCGTGCGATGCGCAGCAAAGAGGAAGCCAACGACTATCGTTACTTCCCTGATCCAGACTTGCTACCCGTCGTGATTAGCGAAGCACAAATTGAACAGATCCGCAGCGAGTTACCTGAACTGCCGGAAGCACGTAAATCGCGCTTTGTCACTGAATATCAACTCAGTGACTACGATGCCCGAATTCTAAACGGCGCACGAGAACTCGCTGACTTTTATGAAGAAGCGGTCAAAGCGTCTGGCAATATCAGTCAAGCAAAAATCGTTGCTAACTGGGTCATGGGTGATTTACTGGGTGCGCTGAACAAAGCGGAAAAAGAACTCGCAGACTCACCTGTTAGCCCCCTTCGATTGTGGGGGTTAGTTGCTCGTATTGCCGATAACACCATCAGTGGCAAGATTGCCAAGGTAGTCTTTATTGACTTGATGCAAGGCAATGGCGAATCCGCAGATGACATCATCGCAGCCAAAGGCTTAAAACAAGAAACCGATACAGGTGCAATCGAAGCCATCATCAAAGACGTACTGACTGCCAATGAAAAAATGGTCGAGGAATATCGCGCTGGCAAGGAAAAAGCCTTTAATGGTTTAGTCGGCCAAATCATGAAAGCCTCTAAAGGTAAGGCCAATCCCAGTCAGGTGAATGTGCTTTTACTTGAATTGCTGAAGAACTAATCTTGTCGACCTAAAGCCTCCGTAACAAAAAAGCCCGATTTCATCGGGCTTTTTTGTTACATGAAATAATCCGAATACTACGGTCGAAGTGCAGGATGCTTTAAGGAGTGTCCGATTTCATAGACATGCTCCAAATAAGCAGTCTTATCTCGAGATAAGCCCATTTCACCATTGCGATACGCCAAAGCGAGCGTCTGGATGGCTTCAGGCAACTCTAGCTCAGCTGCTTCCTCATACAAACGTACTGCATCAGGATCGCTTTGCGGCACACCTTCCCCATCACGATAAGCATTGGCCAGCATGAATAGACTCACGGGTAATTTCTGGTCTGCACCGACCTTAAACCACTTCGCGGCCTGAACGTGATTGGTAGGGATACCATAGCCATTCTTATACATGACCCCCAGATAATGCGCTGCTGGGGGATACTTTTCCTCTGCGGCGGCTTTTAGCCACTTAAACGCTTGGCTATAGTCTTTCGGGACTGTCGTCCCTTGAAAGTACAACTTACCCAAAGCAAATCGGGCTTCATTATCACCTTGGGCAGATGCACGACGTAACCAAGTCACCCCGTCCTCAACCTTGTTCTGTTGAATCAAGGTCTGGCCCCAAGCCCGCTGTGCCATGACTTGACCATCTTTAGCTGCGGAAGACAAAAGCTTGGCGGCATCGGAATCACGTCCCGAAACCGCCCTCACTTGAAGCTCGACGATATCATTGGTCGAGAGGAGTGCTACCTTGCTATGCCATTGCCAAGTGACAGCAACCACGGCAATGATAGCCATGGCTGCGATAAAACTAATGATACTTTTTCTGCCAAGCATGGCTGGACTCATCCTTATTGTGCTTTTGATAAATCAATACCATACACGGATAAACCTTTGCCACTGCCATCATCATTTTCGATCACGCTGATATTGGTCAAACCCGCAGCTTGAGCCGATGGCAATTTATTCTGCGCAGATTTAAAGGTGACAGGTCCTGCAGTCGTCACTTTCGTGAAGCTCCAGCTACGATCTTGACCATTCTTGGCACGGGTGATCGCCTTGATATTTTTGATATAAGCAATCAATACATCACGGTTGGCATCTGGCGATGCATAAATCGTTTTGCTGCCATCGATCCCTGGGAAGTTACCACCGCCGCTCGCACGGTAGTTATTGGTTGCCACAATGAACTCTTTAGCTAGATCTATTGCTACACCTTTATAAGTCAGGTTTTTGATCCGGCTATTTAGTGGTTGCGTCACATCGATTTCATAATGAATATCAGCACTGGTAAACATATCAAAATTATAGCCAGGGAAGCCGCTGATCAAATTTTGTGCGGTCGTCTTTTTCGGATCAATGGTATTAAAGCGATTAGCAGCTTTTTCTAGCCAATTCTTGATATCGCTACCTGTAACCTTGACCGCATAAATCGTATTTGGGTACAGATATAAGTCAGCAGCATTATTGATCGCAACATTACCCGCCGCGACATCCGTAAAGTCGTTACCACCAGCGAATCCACTTTTAAAAGGAGCACTGACAGACAATACTGGTAAGCTGGCATATTGCGGCAGATTAGCTTTGACATAAGTCGCCACATAGTCGGCTTGGGCTTGATTCACAATCTCAATCGCACCCGGATCACCAACATCCGCAAAGTAACTATTCATTTGATAATCTGAGGTACCGATTGGTGTTTTGACATAAGCGATGGTTGCCTTATGTTCAGTGTCAATCGCCGTAGCAATGCTCGGATCAACAGCAACGTAACTCTTATCAGCATTGATGATATTGCGTGCTTCTGTCGTCGTTTTAGACTTATCAACAACCCAAGCCTTGCCATCGTAACTCAGTTCAAGTTTGATCAGGCCGAGTGTCTTACCCCAGAAATTACCCATGACAGTTGGTACACCGTTCACAGTTCCCGCTTTCTTATCAACACCGGGTAAATTGAACTGGCTGATCGTACTTGCTGCATCTGGGAAGGTTTGATGAGAGTGGCCGATCAGCATCGCATCCACGCCCGCGACTTTAGACAAATAGTAGCTGCCGTTTTCCATGGTGGGTGAGTAAGGACCGTTATCCAAACCACCATGTGAAATGACTACAATCAGATCTGCACCCTTCGCCTTCATTTCAGGAATGAATTGCTCTGCTGCCTCTTTGGCACCTACGGTATAGACCTTGCCATCCAACCAACGCTTATCCCAGCTCAGAATCGTAGGCGGTGCAAAACCGATAATCCCGACTTTGACTTCAGTACTGATCGTTTTGCCATCAGGTGCTGTGGCGCTGATTTTTTTGGTCAGGATTTTATACGGTTGAAATAAAGGCTGCTTTGTTTTAGAGCTATAGACGTTAGCCAGTACTTGCGGGAATTTTGGACCAGCACAGGCTTTTTGCTGACTAGGGTCAGCAATGCCATCGACATTAAAGGTATTGCCCGTGACTTGATTCAAATAGGGTAAGCCGTAATTGAACTCATGATTACCGATACCACCGCCATCATAGCCCACTTGATTCATTACCTTATACATGGCAATAGGTTGATCACAAGTCACAGGATTGATCAATGCCTGATAGTCGGATAATGCAGTGCCTTGAATCGTATCGCCATTATCAAGCAATAGATTGTTTGGAAACTCTTTGCGTGCAGCCGCAATCAATGTTGCAGTCCGCTCAAACCCCAACGACTTGTCCTCGGCAAGTTTGAAATAATCATAGCTCATGATATTGGTATGCAAGTCAGTTGTTTCAAGCAAAGCTAAAGTTGCTTTAGTGCCTATCGCGGTTGTCGGAGCTGGAGTAGGTGTCGGAGTCGGAGTTGGCGTTGGCGTCGGTGAGCTATCGTTGTCATCACTCCCACAACCAGACAACATTAATGTTGCCATCACAACAGTGAGCGGCAATAAAAGAAATTGGCGATTCATCATGAATTCTCATCAGAAATTAGTTCCAATAATATAAATATTATTAATTTCACTGAGGTTACAGCCACATTAAACATTAATGACGAGATTAAAATATGTAGATACCCCTTCAATCAGAGCAGCTAAATATTTTTAACGTTTAGGCAAAAATCGTTACTATGTAAAGAAATAACGATTGATTACCCTATAAATATTACAATAAATTCAATATTTTAATAAATAAAATCACTACTAGCCATTAGGAGATATGTGCCAGTGAGCCGCATGTGGACGTACAGGATCAAGCCCTCGTTAAGCCATTCAACTCATTGGTCAAATTTAACCATTTAGTCATTACAGACTCATGTAATCGTCATATTGAGAACGCGAAAGATATAACGTCAACCCATGCCTATTGCAGATTTTCACGGCACTCATGAAAAATACATTTTTAAAAATAGCATAATCCCCTACTCAAGACGTCGATGTGTGATGTAACTATCACAATGATGATGGCACTGGCTGAGTATGGTCACGAAGAAGCTAAAATGGCCTGCGGTTTACCATAAGCCCAAGAAATGCCTGTTTTGACAGGCATTTCTTGGGCTTTGCATTTTGCTACAACTCTGCTCCAGCAGCGATGTTAGTATCTGCGCCAGACAAGGGCATCAGCTATTTTTATAGCCTATATTAATAAATAACAGGGGACAGTATTTTGAAAAATTTAGTAATAACAATACCTTTAACATTGATTTTGATATCAAGTACGCTTCTGGTCGGGTGCTCACGCGCACCGTCTGAAAGTGATATCAAAGCGGCGTATACCAATGAGGTGGAACAAACAAATGCTCTAACGCGTAAATTAGGTGGCGAGAGTATGACCATCAAAGTCAACAATGTGAAAAAACTAAGCTGTAAAGATGCAAGCAATAAAGGGCAATATATTTGCCAAGTCGAAATTGACGCCACCTTTCCGATGATTGGTACACATCATCAAAACACCGAACTTACACTCACCCAAGGTGACACGGGTAATGGCAGTCAAGGCTGGGTTATTGTGCGCGGTGCGGACTTAGCCCCCTAAGGCGAAACAGACATGATTGATTAACGACAGCCAGATACTTACGTCTTGAGATTACTCCCCCTAGCGATATGACATGAATTCACTTTTACATTTTTTTGCTCACTTTCCGCTCTGGTCACTGCGTGCATTTGCATATTTGATCGCAATACTCATGCTGTTATTTCCCCACGGGGGAATACGTTGGACGACTAGAGTGAACTTATTGTTGGCGATGCCTCACCTTGATCGAGCACAAAGATTGAAGCTTGAACGCCAAAGTGTGCATAGTCAGTGCCTGACTGCGATGGAATCACTGAAGTGTTGGGGCATGCCCGCAGAATATAGCATTAGCCAAATCCGACATGTCGAAGGTCTAGATATCCTGAAGACTGCTCTCGCAAACCCCAATGGCATGATTGCCGTTGTTCCGCATTTCGGCACATGGGAAATGATGAATGCTTGGCTAAATCAATTCGGTTCGCCCACAATTATGTACAAGCCAGCAGGACATGCGGGGCTCAATCATTTTATGTTTAATGCCAGACAGCGCTTGAATGCCACACTGGTACCTACGGATGAAACAGGTGTACGTGCGATTTTTAAAACCTTAAAGAAAGGTGGTTTTACCATTATCCTTCCTGACCATGTCCCAGAATCCAGTGGCGGAATTTTTGCACCATTCTTTGGTCATGATGTCATGACATCTACACTCGTCTCAAAACTGGCGCAGAAAACAAAATGTGCGATCATCGGCTTAAGTTGTAACCGACGTACCGATGGTGATGGCTTTACGGTGATCTGTGAGCAGCTCTCTGACGCCATCCACAACCCAGATCTAACCGTTTCGGTGACTGCACTCAATCAGGGTATCCAGTCCATGATTCAACGTGCCCCTGAACAATATGTCTGGTCCTATCGTCGATTCAAAGATGCGGCAGATTTTAAAAGAGTTTATCGCTTGGATGAAGCACAGATTAGCAAGATTGCCCATGATGCCGTCTTGAAGACCGCACGTTAGAGCAGTGATTCAGGTCTATCTAAGCACTGTAACCACTGCCAATGCTTACTTATCCCCTGAGACAAGGTAATTTCGGGCTTCCAATCAAATGTTTGACTCACCAAAGCTACATCTAAAACCACGGCTGGAATATCAAAATTACGGCTGGGTAAATAATTCACTTGGGGTGTTTTTTCAGTGATTTGCGCTGCTGTCTTTAGGATGTCCAACAGCGAATACCCAACGCCGCTGCCAACATTGAATGTGCCAATCTCCGCGCTGTCTGTCACTAGCAGTAATAAGCGCATGACATCTTCGATATAAATATAATCTCGAATCACTTTGCCATCGCCCCAAATCGTAATGGGTTTGTCTTGCAATATGCTCATGAGTACCGTCGCCACAACACCCTGCACACCAATTTTCATCTGTCTAGGCCCATAAGGATTTGCCAGACGCAATACAACCGAGGATACGCCATACAACTCGCCGTACATATGCAGATACTTTTCTATCGCAACTTTGACAATACCATAAGAGCTTTTCGGATCTAAAGGATGACTCTCTGCGATCGGAATATTTTGCGGCGTACCATACACAGTGCCCCCTGAAGAAAAGTAGATAAAGCGCTTGGGCGGTAAATAACGCAAAATTTCTAATATTTTGACAGTTGAAATCAAATTGTCCTGAATATCGGCGACAGGATCTTGATTAGATGTAGCTGGGATGGTGGTTGAAATCAGATGAAAAATCACATCTGCACGTTCAAGCAGCGGTTTTAAGAAATCAGTATCAGCAAAGCTGCCTTGATGATATGACACCGATGAGCCAGATGACCCCATTAAATCTGGGTTAAACAATGTCGGCGCACGTCCAACTACATCGACAACATCACCGCGCGCAAGCAAAGCATCAACCAAATGTGATCCCAAAAAACCATTACCACCCAGTATCAAAACACGCATTAATGTGAACCTTTGTCTAAGCGACTTTGATGACTTTGTATAACCGCGTTATAAACGCTCACAACACGCAGAACCATATTTTCCAGGGTTAACTCGGCATCGGCTTTGGCCCACACCGGTTGCATCAATTGATCCCACGCTTTTGGATCAGCTTGAATGAATTCCAATTTTTCAGTCAACGCTACAATATCATCGACGGGCACAATCACTTGCCGCGGTAAGAAATCTTGCACCATGGGAATGTCCGTTGCGATGATTGGGCGATGCGCCAGCATGCCTTCTACAAACACATAGGCAAAGCCTTCGTTGCGCGAAGAAATCAACATGCCATCACTGACACTCAAAAGCGACATCCCATCAGTTCGATAGCCCGAAAATACAACCTTTGCACCAGTTTTTTGCACCATCGCTTCTAGTTCAGCGCGCTCGGGCCCATCTCCGATCAGCAAGCATTGCACACCAGCTGCTGCGATGGCCGGAATCAAAACATCAAAACCCTTGGCAGGCACAAAGCGCCCTACGGCACAGTAGACAGGGCGATCAGGGTTAAAGCCAAATTCTTGAACCAATTTCTCGCGGGTCCAGCCTTGAGTCCCGCTGGGGACTATGCCGGTATAGATACAACTGACGGGTATTGACAATGTGCGACCGCTGAGTAACCCCTCATTACCACCTAAAATCAAATGGTCCATACGTGCAAAAGCCCACAGTGCTGACTTTTGATTATGCATCGATGCGACGAAACCAATCGTTTTTGCTAAAAACGGACGAATACGGGCGAGCAAAATTGTCGCTTTACTCGCTTGCGCATGCACAATATCAAATGGATTATTTTTGAGAATCGACCAAATATCATAGAGCAGAAATGGATTTTGACGATTACGATCCATATTTACGGTAAAAACCTGCACCCCTTGCGCAAAGCGCTCAACCATCACAGGATGAACGATCACAGAGACCTGATGCGTTAAAGACAATGCATTCGCAAGCTCTATGGCATGTCTCTCAAGCCCACCCTCACCCCAACTCGCCAATACTAAACAAATACGCATCAATCACTCTCTAGCCATGTCTTTAAAAAATATTGATGAGACTATTAGCATCACCTATAGATATAATCATATGTATTAATGACTATTATTTTTATGTCATGCAATCAATGCATCACGCGCCGCATCCAAATGCTCAATTTGTACAGGCAAAGAGAAAACTTCACGGGCACGCTGCTGGCAACGATCTGCACATGATTGGCGTAAACTACTTTGCTGCATCAGAGGGATGATCGCCTCTGACAAAGCAGCAATCGTCACCTGAGGAATCACGATCGCAGCATCACCCGCAACTTCCTTCAGACCGCAGCTCATGGAGGTGACTACCGCACAACCAGCATCCATGGCTTCAAGCGTCGTACGACCAAAGGCCTCTGCACCAGTCGAGGGGCTCACAGCGATAGAGGATTGATGAAAGACACTCATCACTTCGCTATGCGGCACATGTCCCCGAAAATCAATTTGATCTGCGACATCCTTAAGAGCAGCATAGACAGACTGCTCATATGCAGACTTCCCGGCTTCATGTCCAAAGCCCCATGCGCCCAAAAAGACCACGCGCCAATCTGGAAACTGCGGGAGTATTTTGGCCAGGGATTGGGCAAGTTCCAAAACGCCCTTTTCAGGAATAAAACGCCCTGCATAGACAATCCAGGGTTGACGCGTTATCACGGGGATGAGTTCAGAGACAAGGTCATTGTTTTGCTGAGACAATATCGCATTGTAAACCACTTCAACACGCGTGCCTAAAAGGGGGTCTACCCCCGCCAGCAAGCGCATTTTTACAAAGTTACTGACGCAATAAACGCGATCTACAGTTCTTAATAACCTCTCACGCTCGGCAACCGTTTTGATACCGGCCATGCCCTGTGGATCATTATGGATATGCATCGTTACACGTCGATTCGGCAAGACATTTTTCAGTCCCAAGGCTAGCCGCGCACGATTATGCACTTCGATCAGTTGAATCTCTGGATGATCCCGCAGGATTTCTAGGCACCTCAATCCATATGCACG
>CAYJTU010000079.1:0-15922 GCA_964373105.1 uncultured Moraxellaceae bacterium
AATGAGAGATACTCAACCATCTAATGAGGTGGGTACTTAATGGGTGCCATTACACAGCAAGGGCTTTTGATGCTGTTGCAAATTCAGGCGTTAAGCCAAAAGCCTTACGACCTAAGGGTTTATCCCAAAAGAACATTTCTAGTATTAAAAAATATAAGTGCAGTGCTGCAACGAGTGCAATGAGTACGTTCGCTAAAATGATCATGCTTGCTTCCTTGTCTTCGGTATTATTATGCAAACTGGATAAAGTCTGCATAAAGCCTTAGACCAGCATAATCAAATCACTACCCGAGTACAATCAACATCTTTGAGCTGAGGCGGTCATAGGGTCAGCCATGTTATTTATCCGCAGTTGCTTTACCTGTGGGTTGATAGCTCGTTAAGTTGAGCTCATAAGAAAGATTGCCATCGTCTTGATGGACGCGCACAGGCAGGTAGTCCAGTTTCGGGGCTAGCCAGAAGTAAGTTTTACGTTTTTCATTATCTTGGACTAAACGCAGTTTCACCGCATCGTACTCACCAGCTGGCGTTGTGATTTTTTCATCACCTTCATTCACAAACTGAATTTCGGTGATACCTTTTTCACTGGCCAGTAGGTATGAAGAGCGAAGCTGTTTGTGCTTGATATCTTCTCTAACTTGTAACTCGAGGTTCAGCATATCCAAAGCACCCACTTGGGCGGGATAGGTGGATTCTCCATTTTTTGTTGAAGACGCCGTAACCGTTTTATTAGGCCAATCGATCTTAAAACTGCTGTTTTTAACATTATTTAAAAACTTAAAGTTATAGGCATGATCTAGTGTCTTTATCTTTGACGATTCATAACGAAAATGACTGACTTCACTCGCAGTTGCCATCGATACAACACTGGCTTTAAAGGTGTAGTTCCAAAGACCATCTTGCTGTGACAATGTCCGTGATGCGTTGCCATTGAGTAGACCGGCGATATTAAAATTATAGTTAGCTTGATAAGGCTCAAAAGCTTGAGCAGACTGACAAACAATTGCAAGACTGATCGGAATTGCTAGGAGACTGAGTTTTGACGTTAGGGTGATTCGCCTGTGAATCGATCGCTCAAACATAATCAATTTAAGTTCCAATAGATATTCAATTAAGTCCTTATAATAAAGAATTCTATTCGGGCTCACCGTTAACAAACGTTGCGTTTTTAAGGTAATGTTTTTACAGCAGTACACCCGCAACATCATTGTAGTTTTCTAAATTAATTCTTTATTTAGCGATTTAGAGGTGTGGTTTATGGGGGCGGCGCGAGATGTTTCTGGAGTTGATCCACATATTGCTCCGATGTCTGTTCTAGTGCCGAGACTAGCGCTCGATAATTTTTTAGAACTTCAAGTCCCAGAGCCGTTAATTGAGCACCACCGCCTTGTTTGCCTCCTGCAGAGGAGATAACCAGAGGCGTTGCAAAACATCGGTTCATGGTATCGACCAATAACCAAGCTCTGCGATAACTCATATTCATGTGTTTTGCAGCGGAGGAAATAGACCCTTTGTCTGTAATTGCTGCAAGCAAATCTGCTTTACCCGGTCCAATTGCAATATCCTCTCCGTACATCATTCTGGCACGTATATGCAGATGGTTTTCTTTGGCGGGTTGTTGTGACATACATTGTCCCATGCGAGTCGAATTCTGATGAAAGTAATGTAAGCAATTTATTTATTTCATTCCACATGTATAAATTTGATCAAATCAGAAATAATCATGATTTCATGTCTCAAATCTACTATGCTTGCGCATCATTTTTATTGTAATCGGTTAGGTAGATTTATTCATGGCACTTAAAGCAACAATTTACAAAGCCGACTTGCAAATCGCTGATATGAATCGACATTACTATGAGACGCATAGTCAGACAATCGCACGGCATCCTTCGGAAACTGAAGAGCGGGTGATGGCACGTGTGCTGATGTTCGGTTTATATGCCAGTGAGTCTTTAAGCTTCACCAAAGGCTTATTTGAAGTCGATGAGCCTGATATCTGGGATAAGGATTTGACCGATGCGATTCAACTGTGGGTGGATGTGGGTCAGCCTGACGAAACACGGATTAAGAAAGCGTCTAATCGTTCAAAGAAGGTTGTTGTTTTAAGCTATAACAGTAGTACTGATGTCTGGTGGAAGACCCTTGAAAATAAAATTGCGCGCTTAGATAACGTCACAGTTTTACAACTTTTGCCCGAAACCAGTGAAGCACTGACTGCTTTAGTCACACGATCCATGCGTTTGAGCTTTACGATCCAAGATGATGAAATCTTAGTATCATCCGATGATGGTTCAGTGGATGTGAAGTTGGTAGTGCTCAAGGCCGGTCATTAAGCAAAAAAGAACAGTTCACGTATAAAGAGCTTATATTGTTACTCTTTATACGATGGATCTGTGCGGTCTAATCGTCTAAGCAAGCCTGGCCAATTGAGTGCGCCAATGCCCAAACCTGTCGTTGCTTTACTCACAGCGTTTTTAACACCGGCAACGATGCGGGGATCGACTTCATTGAGCTCACTATTGCCTGATTGTGCACGAATCTGAATGGAACAGACCGTTTCAAATAAATACATCTTTACAAACGCATCAGCGATCGAGTCGCCGACAGTCAGTAAGCCATGATTACGCAGCATTAAGAACATGTTTTGATTCAGATTGTTGACCAAGCGTGGTTTTTCTCCATCACTGAGTACGATTCCTTCATATGCATGGTACCCCAATGACGACAGGACAAATGTGGACTGTTGAGAAATAGGGAGTACACCATTCTTTTGTGCCGAGACAGCAACACCATTTAAACTATGAATGTGAAGTACGCATTTTGCATCTTCACGTGCGGCATGGATTGCACTGTGAATCACAAATCCTGCTGGTGAGATCGGGTAGTTGGATGCCATGACAATATTGCCATGGAGATCAACTTTGATGAGGCTCGATGCTGTTATTTCATCAAAGAGCATGCCATATGGGTTAATCAGAAAATGATGGTCAGGTCCAGGTATTCGAGCTGAAATATGGGTAAAAGCGAGATCATCCCAACCAAATAGAGCGACAAGGCGATATGCCGCTGCAAGATCAACGCGGGTTTGCCATTCTTCTTCACTGACTTGTGTTTGTACAGAGTTGGTCTGCTGAAGTTTCGAGTCCATTGATACTCCTTAAAATGCTGATATAGCATTGTCAGCCTATATCAACATTAACCTCCTTTAGGGGCGGATAGATTGCCAAGGTTCATTGAATCCCGCATTTGCTGAATCTCTTGTTCATGCAAAATACGTTCTTCTTTGGTCGTCTCACGACATGGTTTGTGTTTTGAAAAATTACTGCCAATAACAGGTTCAGTGACTGTACATACTTTTGTGCTGTTTGCAGCAGTGACGGAAGAGGTGGGGTTTGCCGTACACCCACTTAAAAATATAAAAAATGTGCTTAAAGCGATGGGCAAGGCTTGTCGATTATAATACTTAGATAAATTTCGCATGTCTTAGATCTCGATTTTAACTCATTTGAGTGTAGTGTAGGTTATAAAGTAAAACACCTAACATATTCAAACTAATATAGTGACTATTTGAAAAAATATCCAGTCTCAGGTGAGCTTGCATTGGCATAGGCTTTTTTCGGCATACGGCCTGCTAAAAACGCTTCACGTCCAGCTTCAACGGCTTTTTTCATGGCAGAAGCCATTAAAATAGGATTTTGTGCTGCCGCGATTGCGGTATTCATGAGCACACCTGCACAGCCCAGTTCCATCGCAATAGCCGCGTCCGAAGCAGTTCCAACACCGGCATCGACGATAATCGGCACTTTGGCATTTTCAAGAATGAGGCGGATGTTATGGGGATTGGTTAAACCAAGCCCTGAACCAATCAAGCTGCCCAATGGCATGACGGCGACACAGCCCATGTCTTCTAATTCTTTAGCGATGATCGGATCATCTGATGTATAAACCATCACTTCAAAACCATCATCAATCAATGTCCGTGCTGCCTTTAGGGTATCAACGACGTTGGGATACAGTGTCTTGGTATCGCCTAAAACTTCAAGTTTGACTAAATTGTGGCCGTCAAGCAGATCTCGAGCCAACATACAGGTTCTGACTGCGCTATCCGCATCAAAGCATCCAGCGGTATTCGGCAAGATGGTATAGCGTTCTGGGGGGATGACATCGAGCAAGTTGGGTTCGCCCGGATTCTGTCCGATATTACTGCGGCGTATGGCCACAGTCACAATCTCAGCACCACTTGTACTGATTGCTGCGCCAGTTTCTGTAAGGTCTTTATATTTACCTGTGCCCACAAGTAATCGTGAAGAGAACGTACGCGTACCGACAATTAAAGGCTGATCTTGAAATGCGGTTGGGTTGATCAAAGCATTCATCATACGGACTCTTCTTGATAGACAACAATTTGTAGATCTTCATCAGGATCCTCATCTTGTGCATCAAAAGCGACAATGATGTCTAGATTCGGGAAGTCCTTGACCAGTTTTGCTTGCCACATGGCTTGTAAACGTTGCCCTAACGCGATGAGCTCAGCACGGGTCGGTGTTTTTTTTTCGTCGAATATTGCAAAAAAATCTTGTAGGTGACGATGGTTGCATAGTGCTTGGACGGTGGTTTTGTCATATTCACAGGCGAGGAGTAGTTCCAGATAGCGATCTGAATCCGGCGCATGATCCAAATAAACGCGGTCATCATGATAGACAAAGTCTGGCCAAAAAATCTCACTCAAGGAGACCAGATCTTCCCGTTGATCGTGTTCGTGTACTTCGCAACAAGTTGCCATTAACCGCCTCCAACCGCATGAACAATTTCAATTTTTTGCATATCATGTAGGACATATTCTGCATGACGATGTTTTGAGATGAGCGCACCATCCACTTCGATCGCATAACGTTTCCCCGCTAAAGCCAGTTCAATCACGAGCTCAGCCAGAGTCTTACAATCCGTCGCATGCGTTTCACCATTCACCAATATAGACAAGCTCATACTTTAGCGACCTGAAATGCAAGGGTTAACCAGCCGAGTATGAACATTAACCCACCTATGGGTGTAATGGCACCCAACCAACGCGGTGCGCCTAAGGCCATCAGGTATAAAGAGCCACAAAATATGACGATACCGACTTGGATAAATATGGTCGGTAAGCGCAAAGAAAGTGAGGGTAGGGTTCGGGCCAATATGCCGATGAGCAGTAAACCGAGCGCATGATAGAAAAAATAAGCCGTTGCTGTATGCCACCAATCGAGTTGCTCTGGGCTAACCCGTACTTTGACCGCATGTGCACCAAATGCACCCAATATCACAGCCAAAGCTAAATTGAGTGCTGCAACGACCAATCCGTTCATCTACTTGCGCCCTAAAATATCAACTTGTTATCAATCAGCGATCTACATCGATCCGCGATCTTTTAATCAGTCTTTGATTGCGCTAATTTTCGAGATCATTAAATTCATTTGCATTGCAAAAATTAGCCAGCAGACATTGCTGTGCGAATTTTGTCCATTGCATTTTTTTCAAGCTGACGAATACGCTCTGCAGACACTTTGTATTCAGCCGCGAGCTCATGCAACGTTGCTTTTTCATCATCGAGCCAACGGCGTTTGAGAATCGTTCGTGAACGGTCATCAAGCTTACCCATTGCTGAGGCCAGTGCGCGATTGCTGTGATCTTCCCAGTCGGCCTCTTCAACTTCGCGCGCTGGATCGAATCGTGTATCTTCTAGATACATGACGGGGGCGACACGACCTTCCTCATCATCTTCCGCTTGCGCTTCAAAGGAGGCATCGTAAGCTGTCAGACGGCCTTCCATCTCTAACACTTGAGCAGCAGTGACGTTTAAATCACGTGCGATGTCTTCGGCTTCTTGCAGCGTAAGTTTACGGCTAGATTTCTTTAATGAACGTAAGTTAAAGAACAGTTTCCGCTGTGCTTTAGTCGTCGCAACTTTGACGATCCGCCAATTGCGAATCACAAACTCATGAATCTCAGCTTTGATCCAATGTACGGCAAAAGACACTAAACGTACGCCCATGGTCGGGTCAAAACGTTTAACGGCTTTCATTAAGCCAACGTTACCTTCTTGTATTAAATCACCTTGAGGCAAGCCATAACCCGCATAACTCCGTGCAATGTGCACGACAAAGCGTAAGTGCGATAGTACCAATTCACGCGCTGCATCCACATCACCATCATAGAAATAGCGTTCAGCCAGTTCCTTTTCTTGCTCTGGAGTCAGAATCGGGATTTGGCTAATCGTGTTGATATACGCGCCTAAGTTGACACCGGGTGCGGTTAACGACAAGGTATTGAGCGATAGCGTGGTAGGCGTCGTGCTTGGAGACGATGCAGACACCAGCGCTTTGTTATCACTCAAAGGACTTACACTCATGAGGGTTCCTGAAAAATAGATTTAAAACTGAATAAAGGTCTTAGCTAAGAAGAGGCTTATTCTGCCATATTTGACGCCACAAAATTGTAATGGAGCTGTGACTAATCACGCATTTTCAGCTTAAAGTGTACAATAAAATAACGATCAGCATGAAAAGATGATGCAACTATTTTTTTATACACGCAATGCAGATCCAGAGCGGATTAATTCTTTGGGGCGGGGACTTCTAAACCAAATTGGAGGTAGGCTTGTGGGGTTGCGATGCGTCCACGTGCTGTTCTCATCACAAAACCTTGTTGAATCAAATACGGTTCAACCACATCTTCCAGCGTGCCACTGTCCTCAGCAAGTGAAGCGGCTAAAGATTCTACGCCAGCAGGTCCACCATCGAAACGCTCAAGAAGCATCTGTAGATAGCGACGATCTAAGGTATCGAGACCTTGTTTATCGACTGCAAGCATATCCAGTGCACGCGCGGCGATTTCACTGGTGACGACACCATCGCCTTTGACTTCGGCATAGTCGCGGACACGGCGCAGCAGGCGATTCACGATGCGAGGGGTTCCTCGTGCACGCCTTGCAATCTCAACGGCGCCTTCCGGATGGATCGGCACATTGAGTAAATTTGCTGAGCGCGTGACGATCGTCGTGAGATCAGCCACAGAGTAAAACTCTAAGCGCTGCACAATCCCAAAACGATCACGCAGTGGTGAGGTCAGTAAGCCTGCACGTGTGGTCGCAGCGACCAGTGTAAAAGGCGGTAAATCGAGTTTGATCGAACGTGCGGCAGGACCTTCGCCAATCATGATATCGAGTTGATAATCTTCCATGGCGGGGTAGAGAATTTCTTCGATCACGGGTGATAAACGGTGAATCTCATCAATAAATAAGACATCACCCGCTTCTAAGTTGGTCAATAGTGCAGCCAAGTCTCCAGCTCGCTCCAGCACGGGGCCTGAAGTCGACTTCATATTACCACCCATTTCACGGGCAATAATGTTGGCCAGAGTCGTTTTACCCAGTCCTGGAGGGCCAAAAATCAGCGTGTGATCCAAGGCTTCTTGCCGTGATTTTGCAGCATGGATGAAGATTTCCATTTGCTCACGGACTATGGGTTGACCGATATAGTCATCAAGACTGGTCGGCCGAATCGCGCGATCAAATTGGTCTTCTGGGCGTGCAAGTCCAGTGATCAAACGATCTTGTTCAAATCCAGATTTTGATGCCGTCTGGTTGGAGGACTGGACAAATGGGTTGCCGGGAAAAAGAGCCATTAGGTTTTCAACATTCCTTTGAGTGCCGCCCGAATTAAGTCAGCCGTTTCTTGGTGATCATTTTTAACTGCGGCAATGGCACGTTGGGCTTCAAGTGGTTTATAGCCCAATGATACCAATGCGGCTTCAGCCTCGGCCAGTGGGGATGCTGCACTGAGCGTAATTTGTGCCGATCCTGGGATTGATGGGGTTGCGCTTGCGGACAAACCTTGCAAACGATCCCGCAGTTCAATCACCAAACGTTCTGCCGTTTTCTTTCCCACACCAGGAATACGGGTTAATGTGCTGATATCTTGCATTTCGATGGATTGAATCAGCATCGCTGCACTCATGCCGGACAGAATGCCGAGCGCAAGCTTGGGTCCCACACCATTCACTTTTAGCAAAATTCTAAACAGTGCTTTATCATCAGTACTCATAAAACCATACAGCAAATGGGCATCTTCACGCACGGTCAAGTGCGTCCACAAGGTAACAACTTGTTCATTTTTCAACTGACAGAATGTTGAAAGTGGTGTTTCCACTTCATAGCCTATACCGCTGACCTCAATGAGGATATGCGGTGCTGTGAGCAGATGAATCTTACCAGTCAATGAACCAATCATGGGTTGTTCAAGTTCCTATTGTTTGTTGTTTAGATACGCTTATCTGCAGCTTTGCGTGGGCAATCAGATGATGAAAGCATTAACTAACCCATATTGCCACGATTACCTTTGATATCTTGAGCCAATGCATACGCTTGATGATCAGAGAGCGCACTGATCACATCCAGAATCTGCATCATGTTTTGGTAGGGCCCTTGACCTAATGTCGCACCGTGATGCTTTAGAATGACCAGCAAACGATGTTCCCGGAAAGTCTCTTTCTCACGTTCCAGTGCAAGTGGCATGAATGCACCCAGTAATACATGCAGACTGGCACTGGCGACTAACTCCAAACTGGCTTTTTGGGGATTGGTAAAGATTCGAGTCCGCGTTAAGTTTTTTGCGGCCTCGATCCCTTCCGCAATGTCATGTGGGCAGTGATCCAGCAGACTACCTTGCAATTTACCACGGAGTAAGTCGGCTTGGTTACGTTTAAACGCTTGGGATACTTCCTCAACCAAACGCTTCATGGCGCGGCCGCGTAAGGCTGCGAGCTTTTGAGCGATAGGGACATCATTTAAAACTTCATGCGGTGTGCCGTATTCCCCAATCAGTTTTAGAAATAATGGTTCGACATCGGAGTAGTGCAACATGCCGAGCAAAAGACCATCTTCCAAGTCGATGAGTGCATAGCAAATATCGTCCGCCGCTTCAAGCAAATAGGCAAGCGGATGACGACAGTAGGAACTGTCACCGATCTTAATCAAGCCCAGGTGTTCAGCCACTTCATCCAGTAACTCACGTTCACTTTGATAACACCCAAATTTGTTGCGTTTATGACTGGGTTGACCTTCTTGGTCTTCCAAAGACGTCGCAAGACGAGGGTATTTGAGAAAAGCGCCAAGCGTGGCGTACGTGAGACGCATACCCCCTTCATTTGGGTGGTATTCCAGGCGCGTAAGGATGCGAAAACCTTGAGCATTGCCTTCATACTGGCATAGGTCACTGAACTCTCGAGGTGCCAGAAGGCTCATCAGGTGTTCTTGCTTAGGCTGTCCAAACCAATCACGAACGGCGTATTCACCTGCATGTCCATAGGGTGGATTACCAATATCATGCGCCAAGCATGCCGCTTGAATGATCGCACCCACATCAGACGGCGTCACCCAAGGTGGTAAATCATCAGCGATCTTCTCAGCAGCCAGCATGCCCAGTGAGCGTCCCACACTGGAGACTTCCAACGAGTGAGTCAGACGAGTATGGACGGCGTCGTTTTGCGTCAGTGGGTGTACTTGAGTCTTTCGATTGAGCTGTCTAAAACTTTGCGAAAAGATGATGCGGTCATAGTCTTTGTGAAATGGGCTACGTGCTTGTTCAGTATGGTGTTTTCTGCTACCTAGACGAGCAGGAGAGAGCAGTTGGGCCCAACGCATTGCCATAAGAAAATCAGAATTTTATAAATGAGTGTCCATCATGCCAAATTTGATAACGGAAATATAGCACTAGACACAATATCCTACTCAAACGAGTGTATTAAAAAACCATGGAAGATCAGTGAAAAGGATATTCCATGGTACACAGTCGTTAATCATCAATACTGGGTCATAATCGGCAGATCTTTACGCCATTGCTCGATATAGTCCTTATAGCTATTTGCAACTTGGTCTTGTTTAGTAGAGTCTAATTGATGTGTCTCATAAAGAATGAATGGCGAATGCCATGTTAATTTACAGCGATATGCAGTGGCCTGCAAAGGACGGAGTAGTTCATGCATTGAGAACAAATTCGCGCCCGTCGGACTATAGGCGTTTTTGATATTCCCTGCCGTTGCCGTGATGAGAATTGGTTTTTGTTCAAGCAACTTCCCTTCTGTTTCATAAGCAAGATAATACATATGCGTAAGCACGGCATCTTGCCAAGCTTTCAGTAATGGAGGCGTTGAATACCACTGAATAGGAAATTGAAGAATGATACGCTCAGCGGAGAGTAACCGATTGACTTCGACTTGGATATCAATCTCATTATTTGGATAAAGTGCATAAATATCTATGATCTCTAAGTCAGGCAAAGATTTTGCGGCATTGATCAGTGTGCGGTTAGCGTTAGAGTATTTAAAGCTGGGATGGAATAGTAAAATTACGGTCTTAGACATGATCATCGCTCAAGGAAGTTGAAGAGTCCCCAGAATGCGACTATGCTCGAAATTAGTCTAATGGATAGTTTGTCTATATGAGTATTGATCCGATGAATTTAAGGGCGATAGATCTTAATCTTTTAATCGTACTGGATGCGCTGTTGAATGAGGTTCATGTGTCTCGTGCTGCTGAGCGTATAGGCTTATCTCAACCAGCGACTTCTAACGCGCTGGAACGTTGCCGTCATTTATTTAACGATCGATTGCTTGAGCGTGGGGCCGGTGGGATGCGCTTGACACCGAAGGCACTGGCATTGCGTGAGCCGCTTAAACAGGCCTTAAGTGCGGTTGGAGCCGTGATAAATTTACCTGATGTTCAGTTGGCAACATTATCTCAGACAATACGCATATTGATGGCTGATCACCCTGCTGTATTTGTAGTGCGTGAGTTGCAAAAAAGACTCGCTGAAACAGCGCCATTGATTAATTTAGTGATCCAACCTTGGCATGGTTCGACGGCTGCTTTGGATGATCTGGCACGCGGCGATATCGACTTTGCGATATCTGTTTTTCCAACACTCGGACCTGCTTATCGCCGTAAGGAGTTACTCCAAGAGCATTACATTGTTGCCATGGATTTAAATCACCCAGCTGCACAAGCCTTTAGTGTCGAAAAATGGCTGTCTTATCCGCATATTTTGGTTTCTGGTCGAGGGGATACGCATGGCGCCCTAGATGATGCCTTGGCCGCGCAAGGACTTTCGCGGCGTGTAGGCGTTGTTGTCCCCAGTTTCTTGATGGCAAATGCATTGCTGCGTGATTCTGAGTTGATTGCGATGTTACCTAGTCGCTGCTTACCCATCGATGCAGCCCAAACCCTTGCGCTTTTTGAGCCACCAGTTCTGGTGGAGGGTTTTGGATTGCATCTGGCATGGCATTCAAGACGGGATAATGATTTAGCGGTGCAACATGTTATACAGTTAATCGAAGAAATACTCATTAAATGAAGCGTCACTCTGAAGACGCTTCAAATTTCTACCAGTCGTCCATCCTCACAAAACCATGTCTCGGCGTCCAAAATCTTGGTTTCTTCGATTTGATGCGTCACGTAAATCAGTGGGATCCCAAACTGTATAGGGACTTGTTTTAAGAACGCTAGAATGGGCAACTTTAAGGATTGATTTAAGGCATTTAACGGCTCATCGAGCAAGAGTAATTGCGGCATTGCAAGCAGCGTACGCCCCAGTGCAACGCGCTGACGCTCCCCGCCGGAAAGATGGCGGGGCTGCCGATCAAGCAGCGCACTAATTTCAAGTAAATCAATCACCAATTCAGGACTAAAACGGCGATTTTTTTCCGACTGTAATTGATAACCATACATCAGATTTTTACGTACAGTGAGGTGCGGGAATAGCTGTCCGTCTTGCCACATTAAGCCAATATGACGCAGGTGAGGCGGGATAAACTGCTTCTGAAATGTATTAACCAAAGAATTGCCATGCAGTTCAATGATTCCTTGGTCGGGTTTTAATAATCCTGCGAATAGTGCGAGAAGTGTTGACTTGCCCGCACCAGATGCACCGCATAGTGCAGTGATCGGAGCCGTGAAACGGCCTTGCATATTAAGCTCAAAGTCTGTTTGAGTTTCACCACGTCTTAGTCGTAGAGAAAACTCAAGGCCATTGTTATTCTTTGAATCAATAATTTGCATATTGATTCGCCTGATTTATATTGAGCTCGGTTTCATACATCTCGATACCCCAAACGCTTTTGGCTACGACGGGCAAGCCATTGGCTCGCCCAGAGAGTAAGAAGCGCAACAATCACGGACAGAATCACCAAGCGTAAAGCGAGAGTCTCTCCATCTGGTGATTGAATCGCAGAGTAGATGGCCAGTGGCAGCGTGCGCGTTTCCCCGTCGATATTTCCTACAAAGGTTATCGTTGCACCAAATTCGCCAAGACTTCGTCCAAAGGATAGGACCGCACCCATCAAAATCGCGGGGTAACACAGAGGGAGTGTAATGGTCAGAAATGCACGCAGCGGACTCGCACCTAAAGTCTGCGCCGCTTGCTCTAGTCGTACATCAACATTTTGCAGAGCCAAGCGAATGGGCTGTACAAAGAGCGGTAAACTCATCATCCATGAGGCGAGTACGGCACCCGTCCAGTGAAAAGCGAGCTGAATGCCTAAGGGCTGTAGCCACTGACCAATAAATCCATTGCGTCCAAAAAGAACCAGCAATAAATACCCCAGCACTACAGGCGGCAAAATCATTGGCAAATAAACCAATGCTTCAAGCAGTGACTTCCCCCAGAAATTTCGCCTTGCAAGCAACCATGCGATACCCAGCGCCGGCAACATACCAAGCAAAGTGCACCAAAATGCGACTTTGATTGATAGTAGTAATGCGCTTGATTCAGCTGGGCTTAGGTTCAGACCGAAGTTACTTAAAGTTTCAATCATTTAAGGTTTGATAGCACCAAATCCGTATTTATGAAATATCTTTTGAGCGACGGGCTGTTGTAGGTATTGCCAGAATTGTCGACTCGCCGGACTTGCTTGAGTTTGTGTTTTTGAGGTTTTCAGCAATGCCAATGGATAAATGATCGGTGCATGACTTTTATCTGGAAAGGTTCCGATGATCTTCACTTTATCACTGATCAATGCATCAGTGGAATAGACTACGCCGACAGGGCATTCGCCGCGTGCGACAAAGGCCAGTGCACTACGTACATCTTCCGTCGGGACGACACGAGATTGGAGGTCATTCCACCAGCCCAAAGCCGTAAGGGATTGTTTACCATATTTTCCTGCAGGGACGCTGTCCGGATTACCCAGACAGATTTTCCCTGTAAACGCACGTGATAAATGAAAGTCTTTTTGCATGATGACCGGAAAAGTATGATCAGCAGGCGTGATCAAAACCAATTGATTAGCAAGCAATTTAACCCGTGATTTGTCAATCAAGACATTACTTTTCTCTAAGGCATCCATCCATGGCTCATCTGCGGAAATAAAGAGCTGAGCAGGCGCACCGGCCTGAATTTGTTTGGCTAAGACAGAGGATGCTGCGAAAGATGTTTGGATCTTGTCATTAGGGTGACTGATTTCATACTGTTTGGATATTTCGCTTAGTGCATTGTTTAAACTTGCTGCGGCAAATACTGTGATGTTTTCGGCGTGAGTCAGTACAGGGAGCAGGGCAGCGAGAACACCGATTGATTTTGTTATAGTGTTTTTAGACGGTGATCGCATCATGCTGTAACTCCTGAATGTTTTAGATCGTGTAAGGATGTTTTTAAGTTCACCGTTATATCATGACAGATATAGCGGTGAACTTAAAGTCATGCACAATGTTCGTTTTAATCAATGTTAAATCATGTTAAGGACTAGAGCAGAAAGGCAAACACGCGTATCATATACACCTTCTTTCAAAGGCTTTAGCAGTCTGTGTGATTGTTAACGGAGCTCGTCCTAGTATGTTTATTGTGGCTGGTGCGCCTGCACTCTCTACCTTCAAGCAACGTCAGTTGCTCTCTCGTTTATCGAATCTTGCGTCAGTAGAAGGGGTAGAAAGTCAATTTCTCTACTTCTTTGATCAGCCGCTCAATGACAAACAGCTCAAAGCTGCTGTCGGTTTGTTAAATGATGACCAAACGTTCGCCGTTCAAACGAAGTCGTCCGATAGTATCCAGATTCTCGTGACACCGCGTATTGGGACGATCTCCCCGTGGTCTTCGAAAGCGACTGATATCTTCAAGAACTGCGATGTTGTGGTGAGCCGTTTAGAAAGAGGCATACTCTATACCTTGCATGGCGTGAGCACTGCGACTAAAGAACTCAAAGCAATCTTGCATGATCGCATGACTGAAAGTGTGTTTGATGACATTGAACAAGCAAGCCAATTGTTTCATGTAACAGAGCCGAAGCCACTTAACACCATTGATATCTTAGAAAATGGTCGTGAAGCGCTGATCAAGGCAAATCGTGAATTTGGTTTTGCATTGTCGATTGATGAAATTGATTATTTAACGGACGCATTTACCCGTTTAGGGCGTAATCCGAACGATATTGAACTGATGATGTTTGCGCAGGCGAACTCTGAGCATTGCCGCCATAAAATCTTCAATGCAGAATGGACCGTGAATGGTGCAAAACAGCCCTTATCACTGTTTCAAATGATTAAAAATACCTATAAAACCTCGCCAGAGAATGTATTGTCCGCTTATAAAGACAATGCCTCCGTGATCGTGGGTTCATCTGCGGCGCGTTTTTATCCGCAAGGCAAGCAACACAAATATAGCTATACCAATCAAGCGACGCATGTCTTGATGAAGGTCGAAACGCACAACCATCCAACGGCTATTGCTCCTTTTGCGGGTGCGGCAACCGGTTCGGGTGGTGAGATTCGTGATGAAGGCGCGACAGGTCGCGGTGGTAAACCGAAAGCGGGATTGGCGGGCTTCACCGTATCTAATCTGAATATTCCCGGAGCACGTGAGCCTTGGGAAGACATTGAGGGCGCTGAGTACGGCAAGCCTTCGCGTATGGCATCACCTTTCCAGATCATGACGGAAGGACCGCTTGGGGCCGCAGCGTTTAATAATGAGTTTGGTCGTCCTAATCTATGCGGTTACTTCCGCACGTTTGAGCTGAATCTAAACGGCAATGTCCGTGGCTTCCATAAGCCGATCATGCTTGCGGGTGGCTATGGCAATATTCGTCCAGATCATGTTGAAAAGTTACCGATTCAGCAAGGCGATTTGTTGATTGTCTTGGGCGGTCCTGCGTTGTTGATCGGCTTGGGCGGTGGGGCTGCATCCAGTGTCGATAGCGGTACAATGGGCGAGCAACTCGATTTTGCTTCTGTACAACGGGAAAATCCAGAAATGGAGCGCCGTTGCCAAGAGGTGATTGATGCGTGTTGGGGCATGGAAGAGTCTAACCCGATTGTGTCCATTCATGATGTCGGTGCTGGTGGCTTATCCAATGCAATGCCGGAGCTTGTGAATGATCATAAGCTGGGCGCGATTTTAAATCTGCGTAACATTCCTTCGCTAGAAGCGGGGATGTCACCGATGGAAATTTGGTCGAATGAAGCGCAAGAGCGTTATGTCTTAGCGATTCGTCCTGATTCATTGAAATTGTTTGAAAGCCTGTGTACACGTGAACGTTGTCCATTTGCGGTGCTGGGTGAGGCGACTGATGTGCGTCATCTGACGGTTAGCGATGCGCATTTTGGTAATAGTCCTGTCGACTTGCCGATGCAAGTGATGTTGGGCGGTGCACCGAAATTGCAGCGGGAATATAGCGATGTAAAATCGATTGGTACGGCATTTGATACGACCCAGATTGATTTAAAAGATGCGATTTTCCGTGTACTCCGCCATCCAACAGTCGCCAGTAAGTCATTTCTGATCACGATTGGTGATCGCTCGATCACCGGCTTTGTTGCACGTGACCAAATGGTTGGACGTTGGCTGGTGCCTGTCGCGGATTGTGCCGTTACCGTTACGGGGCAGCCGAGCTCTAGGGG
>CAYJTU010000080.1:0-15426 GCA_964373105.1 uncultured Moraxellaceae bacterium
TGCGCGTGAAGATAAACCGACCAAGGTCAACCCTACTGCGCCTTACATCACGTCTACCTTACAGCAGGCGGCGAGTACACGCCTAGGTTTCTCCGTCAAGAAAACCATGATCTTGGCGCAGCGTTTGTATGAAGCGGGGCATATCACCTATATGCGTACCGACTCGACGTTCATCAGTAATGATGCACTGGCGATGGTCCGTGGGCATATTGAAAATGTGTTTGGGGCAAAATATGTGCCTGCTAAGCCGAATTTCTATGGCAATAAAGCCGGTGCCCAAGAGGCGCATGAAGCGATTCGCCCCTCTAATATTGCGTTATCTGGGGATCAGTTGACCACGGTAGAGCGTGATGCACAGCGTTTATATGAGCTCATTTGGCGTCAATTTACCGCCAGTCAAATGCCGCCAGCCGAGTATCTATCCTCGAATATCACGGTGAAAGCTGCCGATATCGAGCTACGTGCCCGCGGTCGTACCATGGTCTTTGACGGTTTCACCAAAGTCATGGCGCCAAGTAAACAAGACGATGATTTATTACTGCCTACAGTGAAGTCCGGTGATGTATTAGAGCTGGTCAAAGTTGATCCAAGTCAGCACTTTACCAAACCGCCTGCGCGCTTCACCGAAGCAAGCCTTGTGAAAGAACTTGAAAAACGCGGCATTGGTCGTCCATCCACCTATGCGGCGATCATCTCCACCGTGCAGGATCGTGGGTATGTGAAGCTGGATAATCGTCGCCTGTATGCTGAGAAGATGGGTGATATTGTCACTGATCGTTTAAGTGAAAATTTCTCCAATCTCATGGATTACAAGTTCACGGCGGAGCTTGAGGGTCAGCTTGATAAGGTTGCTGATGGTGAGCGCGATTGGAAAAATGTGCTGAATGAATTCTATGGCGATTTCAAGCAAAAGCTGGTTCGTGCGCAATCACAGGACCCAGATCAGGGCATGCGCCGCAATCTTCCCGTTGCGGTTGATGAAGTATCGTGTCTGCTCTGTAGTCGCCCCATGCAGATCCGTACTGGTTCTACTGGGGTGTTTTTAGGGTGTTCGGGTTATAACCTACCGCCTAAAGAGCGCTGTAAAGGCACAATCAATTTGGCACCGGTTGAGTCTCTGGCCGCATTGACAGAAGATACGAGTCAGAACGACAGTGAAGACGGTAGCGCTGCAGAAACGGCAGATTTGATGGCCAAGAAACGCTGTCCTATCTGTGATACTGCGATGGACAGTTATATTATTGATGGTGGCCGCAAACTACATGTCTGTGGTAACAATCCAGATTGCTCTGGACATATCGTTGAAGAAGGGTCGTTTAAGATCAAGGGCTATGACGGTCCGACGATTCCTTGTGATAAATGTGATGGTGAGATGCAGCTCAAAACGGGTCGCTTCGGCCCCTACTTTGCATGTAACAGCTGTACCAATACCCGTAAAGTACTTAAAAACGGTCAGCCTGCACCGCAGAGTGCGGATGCGATTCCGAAGCCAGAACTACTCTCAACCAAGCATGATGATTTTTTCATCTTGCGCGATGGTGCAGCAGGCATGTTTTTAGCTGCCAGCAAGTTTCCAAAGATTCGTGAGACGCGCGCGCCTACGATTGGTGAATTACGCTCAGTCGAAGACAAACTTGATCCTAAACATCTCTATTTATTGGGTGCGCCCGATACTGATCCCGATGGCAATCCAGCATTGCTGAAATTTAGTCGAAAAACAGCCAGCAAGTATGTCTCCTCTGAGCATGACGGTAAGCCGACGAAGTGGTCGATGATCTATGAGAATGGTCAGTGGATTGAAGGCTAGGGCAGTCCAACTGGACCCGTGAATTGTCCCGTCTCAAGCTTATCCTGCGGATATCAATCAATGATGTCCGCTTTCTTTTATGAGGCGACTGGAATCATAGCTGTTCGTGTTTATGATTCTTTATTGTTGATTTGAAAATTATTGGAAGATTTATATGTCTCGTGTTGCGCGATACCATGCCGACCGCACCAATCAGAAAATGTATTTTGCGCGGCTTTCAACTTTGCAAGCCGACAAGGCTGACAATCCTCAAATAGCGCAGGCATCGCGTGAAGCCGCGGTGTTTCACCTACATGGTGCCGTGTTGGCTTTTTTGCAGGAGCTCGCACGCTACTACAAATTGAATGATCGTCATCCAACGTTCCAAAGTATCAAAGAGAAAATGGCTGCGCGTGGGCAAGTCTCTCCTGAAATTATTATTTTAGAGCAGCTCGCCCACACCGGTTTCATCGCTGAACTCAACCGCACGTATGCGGCATGCGAGTATGCGCCAGAGCCACCCGAACCTACTTTTGATGATGATAGTTCATCCAATCTAATCATCAAGGTCACCCATAGTCCACTGTCATGGCTGCCAGATATCCAGATTTTGCGTGAGTGGCATCATGCTTTGGTAGCGTTGATCGAGGGTTTCCGCAACGAAATGGTCGAATTTTAGAAAATTGCACCATTATTTAGCACTTTTTTCATTTTTTTATTAAAAAAAGCCATTTTAGTACTTGAATTATTCTGAAAATATCTGCATTGTTGCGTTACATGTAAAGCGCACCTAGTTTTGGTTACCGTTTTAGGTAACACTGTGGTGAGTTTCAAACAGATATTTTTAGCTTGTATTGTTTTCGTACAAGTAATGAGGTGCAAAATGACTGCAATTCGTAAAACTCCTGAAATGTTTATGCCTAGCGAAACTGTGCTTGAGTTAGTGCAGTTGCAAACTGGTGTGATTGCATTGCGTTCTGCAGATTTTCCTGCTGGCGCAGCGTTCGATGCCGAGTCATTCGTATCGAATGATGACACGTTGATGGCTGAGCCATCCGAGTCCTCAAGTGAGCCGTTAGTGACGATTCAGTTTTCTGAGCAAATTCAGGAAGCTTTAGGCGATGCCTTGCAAAGCATCGGTCAGCAAATGATTCAGGCGGCGCTGTCTTCACTGATGGAGCAGCAATCTGCAAAATGGCACGCGCAAGTGATGGATGAGCGTCCTGCACGTTTGAGTTAATCCAACAAAGCGCTTCATCCGCTTTCATTGCTTGAATGATGATCCATAAAAAACGACACCAATTTGAGTGTCGTTTTTTTTTGCCAATTTTCAAGTTTTTATCAAAACCGCATTAAACTTTCAATGTGCCGTTCCACTTGTTTCATGCAACGTGTTGGCAGCGGTTTCAAGCCCTAAGCGATGAAAGACGTGTTCGGTCATGCTGTCTGCCAGAGCACGTTTGGCCATAAAGACTTTGCCGATTTTTTCTTGCTCCAGCAGATTCGCTTCTGCGCTGCTATCCGTACATAGAACTGCTTCAATTTTGGGATTGATGGTACGCGCGATATCGACATACGCCGTACATCAAACACATCTGCAGTTGAGACGACCAGCATACTGGCTTGCATGATATGCGCTTGAATCAGCACGGCAGGATCACAAGCATCACCCGATACTGCAGGGATGTTTTGAGCGCGCAGCGCTTCAATGATTTCACGATTTTCATCGACCACCACGTATTTAATGCCTTGCTCTTTGAAGGTCTTGGCAATACTACGCCCTACGCCGCCATGACCTACGAGAACCACTTGACCGTTGAGATAGGTGTTATCGACACTCATTGGGAGCATAGACAGCGGATCGCCGCTACGTTCCAGCATGCGTGCAATGTGTGAGCGAGCACGAATCCAGCGCTGCGCAGGCTCAATTGCGGCGAAGACCGCGGCATTGAGACTGATGGAAATCAGTGCCCCAGCAAGAATCAAATTTTGACCTTCAAGCGTGAGCAGTTTTAGGGATAAGCCGACACTGGCAAGAATAAAGGAGAACTCGCCGATCTGTGCCAAGCTTGCGCCGACAGTCAGTGCTGTATTGAGAGGGTAGCGGAAGAAAACCACCAATGCCATCGCAGCGATGGTCTTACCAACCACAATAACCGCAACCACACCCAGCACTTGCCAAGGGTGCTCAACCAAGATTGTTGGATTAAACAACATGCCGACTGAGACGAAAAACAGAATTGAAAAGGTTTCGCGCAGCGGTAAAGTCTCAGCTTCTGCACGGTGACTAAAGTCAGACTCACGAACGACCATGCCTGCAAAGAATGCACCGAGCGCAAAGGATACGCCAAACAAGACATAAGAGCCGTATGCAATCGTGACCGCGGCTGCAACAACGGAGAGTGTGAACAGTTCGCGCGAGCCCGTGCGTGAGACCAGGAGTAAGAATTTCGGAAATACACGACGACCCACGATCAACATCAGAGCAATAAAGGCGATGACTTTGGCCAAGGTAATGCCAATCGTGAGCCAAATATTATCAACGGATGAGGCGGCACCATGAGCTGAAACGGGTGCTTCTCCGCCGAGCATGACCGCCATAGGCGGGAGGAGCACCAGCACCAGCACCATGACGAGGTCTTCAACGACCAGCCAACCAATCGCAATACGGCCGTTGACCGAATCCATCAGTCCACGCGATTCAAGTGCGCGTAATAACACGACCGTACTGGCAACGGAAAGACAGAGGCCAAAAACCAGCCCAGAGCCTAGGCTCCAGCCCCATAGTGAGGCAAGGCCCATGCCCATGAGGGTAGCTACAGCAATCTGTATAATTGCGCCAGGAATGGCGATTCTGCGCACGGCAAGGAGGTCAGAAAACGAAAAGTGCATTCCCACACCAAACATCAGAAACATCACCCCCAGCTCAGCGAGCTGATTGGCCAGATGCATATCTGCGACCACGCCAGGGGTGTTGGGGCTAATTAGAATGCCTGCGATCAGATAGCCCACTAAGGGGGGCAGTCGTAATCGTGCTGCAAGATAGCCAAATACTAATGCCAGTCCAAAACCTACAGCTAAAAGGACAATTAAGCTAACATCATGCGGCATAGTAGGCTCCAATTAAAAAGTTGGGGGCGGAATGGGTTTTTTATTCATACAGCATCAAAGTCTCATGCGAAAGTATGGTGGATAAGCATTAAATTAATATGATATTCAGCAATATAGCAAATTTAGGCTTTGTGAGGGTAGCGATAGTTATTTTCAAAATGTAGCTTTTTACACAATGTAGATGAATCAAAGTGTTAGGTTAAACTATTGTGGTTATTAAAGTCCAAGCCGTTTAAAGTTACTTTTAATGCTGCCGATATGGAAACTTTAAATTTTAAGCATAAAAAAACGGCTCCTTATTTGGGTGCCGTTTTTTCTTTTCAACAAATCAAGCAAATCAAAACATCATTATTTGATTTTTGCTTCATTGAAAATAACGTGTTGACGAATGGTTGGATCAAATTTTTTGATCGCCATTTTTTCTGGCATAGTGCGTTTGTTTTTGGTGGTAGTGTAGAAAAAACCAGTACCAGCAGAAGACACGAGGCGAATTTTATCACGCATGATTGAGAGCTCCTAAATTAAGTCTTAGACTTTTTGACCAGAAGCGCGTAAGTCAGCGATGACTTTCTCGATTCCGTGTTTATCAACAATACGCATCGCATTAGCAGTTAAGCGTAAACGGACGAAGCGTTTTTCGCCTTCGACCCAAAAACGCTTGTAATGCAGGTTCGGTTCGAACCGGCGCTTGGTTTTGTTGTTTGCGTGCGAAACGTTGTTACCAACGATCGGACGCTTGCCGGTTACTTGGCAAACCTTTGACATGATGACGCTCCACTTTACTTTATATAACGACAAAGCCACTGATCTAGGACACTGTGGGCTGACTACTCGCTACCCATAAAAAGTATAGAGAAGCAACTTAGCCGACGATATCGTATAAAAAGGCTGTTTTAAAACTGATTGAAAAAAGCAAGGCGCGTTTTATACCAAAAAAACACGCCTGAATCAAGCCGGAAGCCAAAAAGCAGCCAAAATTTTACATATTTATGCTTTTTGGCTCATCCATAGGCTTTAAGTAGGTCCGTTAAGAAGGATTAACGGAAAAAAGCTTTTTCCATAATTTTATGCACGGTCTTACCGAAAGGCGGGAAGATCAGTTTCAGGCTATAGAATTTTGGATTTTGCAAGACTGCACGAGCGTGACTCATGGTCAAAAAACCTTCATGTGCGTGGTATTTGCCCATGCCTGAATTGCCGACTCCGCCAAAGGGCAGATCGCCATGCACAATATGAGTGAGAACCGCATTGATCCCAAATTGTCCGGAATGGGTATGATCAGCCACATACTGCGCACGGGTTGTATCATAGTCGAAATAATACAGTGCCAGTGGGCGAGGACGATCATTGATATAGTCAATCGCTTCTTCGATAGAGTCTTATTCAAAGATCAACAGCAAAGGGCCAAATAGCTCATTCTGACTGACTTCCATATCTTGGGTGAGACCCGTGATCGGTGTTGGTGCAATCTTACGAGTCCCGCTTAAATCTTCATTGGCGGGGTTGATCTCAAAGAATTCCGCACCTTTGCTGCGCGCATCATCCATATAGCCATTCAAGCGGTTGAACTGCTTATCATTGACGATACTGGTGTAGTCTGGGTTGTTGAGCAAGGTTGGATAGAGCTTGCTGATTTGTAAGCGCATTTGTGCGATGAATTCACGGGTTTTGCCACGAGGCAACATGATGTAATCGGGTGCTACACAGGTTTGACCTGCATTCCATAATTTGCCAAATGCTAAACGTTCAGCAACATCTTTCATCGGCACAGATTGATGCACGAGTGTTGGAGACTTACCGCCCAGTTCTAGCAGAACAGGGGTCAGGTTTTCTGCAGCGGCTGCCATGACCGTTTTGCCTATCGCGCTCGAACCGGTAAATACGAGATAGTCAAAAGGCAGCCGGCAGAAGGTGTCCGAAATCACGCCGCCGCCATTCACCACAGCCACCAGATTTTCAGGGAAGACTTCACCAAGGATTTTTTCAAGCAATGCACCAAAGCGCGCCGATGAACTAGAGATTTTGAGCATGGCGTGATTCCCGGCGGCCAATGCGCAGATCAACGGGCTCACAGACAATAGCAGTGGATAGTTCCACGGCGACATGATTCCGATCACACCAAGGGGTTGATAAGACACCCAGCCTTTAGCAGGCTGGTGAATCACACTGATATGGCGTTTAGACGGTTGCATCCATTGGGCAAGATTTTTGCTTGCATAGTCGATGTACTCTAAGCTAGTCATGAGTTCGGCAATTTTGGTCTCATGAACAGAGCGATTACCAAAATCGTCGCTAATCGCTTGGGCGAGTGCATCTTGATGCTTCACCAGCACACGACGTAAGCGTGCAAGTCGCTCTATACGTTCAGGTGCGGATGCAAGAGGGTTTGCACGATATGCAGCTTTTTGGGCGGCAAGTAGGTCGTGGATGCGCTGTACGTCAGGTGGTGTAGCGGCATCTGAGGTAAATGAGTGGGCTGCAGTATTCATGTCTGGACAAAGGGTCAGGTAGAAGATAGCCTGTTTTAGAGCAATTACTCTAAACTGTCAAATGATTTTCGGTGAACGGTACGTTCATTTGTCATTCGATGTGTTTTTAAGAAACTTTGATTGCAAATCGTGTGAAGATATTGGATTCTGACTTGCTGGATAAAAAGGAGCTTTAGAAAGCTAGATGAAAACTCGTGATCGCATTCTACAAATAAGCTTGCAGCTCTTTAACGAGCAGGGTGAGCGCTCTGTTTCGACCAATCATATTGCAGCTGCACTCGGCATCAGTCCTGGCAATCTCTATTATCATTTTCGCAATAAAGAATCGATTATTAGCGAGCTGTTGCTGGTTTATCAACATGAAATTTTGGGCTTACTCAGCATCCCTGAAGGGCGTGTTATGGAAGTTTCCGATAAATTCGTTTACTTCCAAGTGCTATCCAGCCAGTTTTGGAAATATCGCTTTCTGCATCGAGACAGTAATCACTTGATCGAGTCGAGTGAGATTCTTAAACAGCGCTACCCCATTTTCGCTAAGCAAGTGATGCAGCAAGGTATGCTTATTTATCGTGGTTTTGTCGATGCGGGATTAATGCGTGCCAGTAGCGCTGAGATTGAGGCATTGATCATTAATATTTGGATCGTGATGACCAATTGGTCTAATTTTCTATTAATGACGGGCCATATTTCACAGACGGATGCCATTGATGAGCGCTGGTTACGACAAGGTTTAAGGCAGATGGTCTTTTTAGAGGGGCCTTATTTAACTGGCGAGGGCCGAACTGCTTACGAACCTTTATTACAAACGTTTAGTGGCAATGCGGATGAGGGTGGTTGGTTTGGAAAAGTACAGTAGTGTCGACTGATTCACATTAACTGTAGGAATATACGACAATTATATTCTTGAAAAAACTAGAATGCTGATTGCCAACTTTTATTTTGTACAGTAAAGTCCATAAGTATTAATTTGGGGTGTGGGCGAGTGACAGATGGTGTGTCAGACGGTGCCTTGAATGGACTTTATTTTGGGATATAAAAAAGGGTTTTTGAAATGATGGAATTTAATTTAGAGAAGGGACGCAAGATGAAGTATCTATTTCAATTGACTGCACTATCGACTGCGCTTGTTCTTGCGGGTTGTGGCGGTGGCGGTGGCGATGGTTTCTATGGGTCAGCAACGCCTCCAACAACAACGACTCCTACTCCGACGACTCCAGTCGCTGTGGCAACAAATTATCATATTATATTAAGCAGTAATAAGCCTACTATGATCGCAACGGGTGATACCGCAGTCGTAACAGTTAAGCTTGTTGACGTGAATGGCGGAGGTGTTGCTGCGCAAAATGTTACGCTTTCGATTCCAAATACAATTACCAGCGGCGTAACTATTAACGGCGCCTCATCAGTAGTAACTGATACCAATGGTAATGCTGATTTTACGATCAATCTTCCCGCAACCAGTAACCCAGCAGCAATAATTGCGAGTGGGATTACCTTAAATGCGTCATTTACAGATGGAACAAAAAAGACTACATCACAGACCACTTTCATTAATGTGGTCCAAGCCCTAACTCCGGCAACATCGACTGCTCAATATCATCTGACAATGAGCAGCAATAAACCAACTCTTGTCGTAACGGGTGATAACGCAATTGTGACTGTTAAGGCTGTCGATGTGAATGGCGGTGGAGTAGCAGGTCAAAATGTTGTGTTATCGATTCCTGATACGTTGACCAATGGTGTTACTGTTAATGGCCCATCATCGTTAACAACCGATGCGAATGGTAACGCAGCATTTACATTGATTTTGCCTGCTGCGAGTGCGGCTAATACGGCTGCACTTATAGCTAAAGGCGTGACTATTAATGCCTCTCTGACAGATAAGAATGGTGTGACAACCAAGCAATCTACATTGCTAAATGTGGTTGCAACACCTGTAACACAGCCAGTGGCTAATATTACTTTTGGTAATTCTGCCTTATTGCAGAAAAGTTCTGATGGAACATATTATACAGAGTCACTATCTGCTAACGTTGTTGGTGTGGATGGAAAGCCTATCGCTAATCAACCTGTAGTGATGTCAATTAGTTTATTGGGTTTTGCAAAAGGCAGTTATGCATATAACTCCAAGGCTACGCCAAATCCAACTCGGGAGTATGTGACATTTACAGGTTGCCCAATAAATCCTGCAAACCCACTACCATTTGTGCAGTTAGCAACTACGTTCATTGCACCATCAACATCAACTGATGGAACTGTAACTTATACAACAGATAGTACTGGTAAGTTTGATTTTCAAGTACGTTTCTTAAGACGTTTCGGAACTTGGCAAACTGTAGATATTAAAGCCGCCGTTACGACTAATAATGCTACAGTTTTTGCAAGTCTTCCTTACACTTTAAGCGTGTTGAAAGTTGATTTTGATGGCCCAACTGGACAGCCATTTGACGAGAGTCCGTACGGTGTCGGAACGAACTGTAACGACGCACTTTAAGAATAAAGTCGTTTATTAAATTTTATTAACGATCAAACAGAAATACGTATAATCAAGCACTCCGATTGACTCGGGGTGCTTTGTTTTTTGGTAAGATAGACGAATTTTTTTAAAGGTATTTCTTTCAATGACAGCAGCACATACCGCACGACTGCTCATCACCTGCGCTGATCGCCCAGGGATTGTGCAGGCCGTATCAAGTTTTCTTTATCATCACGGCGCGAATATTATTTCGCTCGATCAGTATGCAACTGAAGAGCAGGGCGGCACGTATTTCATGCGGGTTGAGTTTGCACTTGATCGTCTGCAAGAGGTTCGCGAGGTGCTGACGCGTTCATTTGGGGACACGGTTGCTGCGCAGTATCAGATGAGTTGGCAACTGACTTTGGTTGGCGATATCAAGAAAGTCGGGATATTGGTCTCTAAGTATGACCATGCGCTACTTGAACTGCTATGGCGTTGGTCACGGGGTTTACTACCCTGTGAGATCACCCAAGTGGTGAGTAATCATGAGGACCTGCGCGATGCGGTAGAGCGCTTTGGTGTGCCGTATCATGTGGTCAAAGTCACTAAAGAGAATAAAGCAGAAGCCGAAGCTGAAATTCATGAGTTGATGGCAGGCAATGATGTGTTGGTGCTTGCCCGCTATATGCAGATTTTAAGCAGTGAGTTTGTCGAGAAATGGTCATATAAAGTGATTAATATTCATCACTCGTTCCTTCCTGCTTTCGTCGGTGCAGATCCGTATCGTCAAGCCTATGAAAAAGGCGTGAAGCTGATCGGTGCGACTGCACACTATGTGACGGCTGATCTGGATCAAGGGCCGATCATTGAGCAAGCGGTGGAGCGCGTGAGCCATCGGTATACGGTTGAAGACCTCCGTGAGCTGGGTGAGGATGTTGAGCGTAATGTGTTAACCCGTGCGGTGCGCTGGCATTTAGAAGATCGTGTGATTGTGCACGATAATAAAACGATTGTTTTTGATTAAGATTTATCCCCCTATCGTACACCCCCTTTTAAAGGGGGCTTTTTTTGGAAGTCACTTTTTTGACGCATCAACATACACCGAAATACACGCTGGGTCTTTTGCTGAGTCTTTATGTTGCCCAAGGTTTACCTGCGGGGTTCTTGACGCAAGCACTGCCGGCAATCTTACGACAGTATCATGTGTCGTTGACTGTGATTGGTTGGTCGGGGTTACTGCTGCTTCCTTGGGCGCTGAAGTTTTTGTGGGCGCCCTTGGTTGATCATCATTACAGTGAGAAAGTTGGTCAAAGCCGGAGTTGGATACTGCCACTATCCGCAATTGCAATTTTGATTTTGCTCTGTGTGGCGATGTTTGAGCCAACATCTTTGGTTCATCCGCAGTCGGCCTTTGCATTATTTGGCCTATTATTTTTACTCAGTCTAGTTGGGGCAACGCAAGATGTTGCGACGGATGGACTTGCTGTGAGGATGCTGGGGAGTGAAGCACGGAGTGCAGGTAATGCGATTCAAGTGATTGGTTATCGTACAGGTTTGATTGTGGGTGGCGGGGTACTGCTGATCGTGATGGATTATTGGTCGTGGATGGCGGTTTTCTTTGCGATGATAGGGCTGGTTATCTTAAATACCTTACCAGTCTTTTTCTTTAAAGAACCGATTTGGCGTGAGCGTAAACAGGCTTCAGTAAGCATTATTCAATCTCCACGTCCAATCGAGAAATTTTCATTCAAAAAAATGAGACTTAAGCTTAAGGCATTATGGTCAAAGTTCCAGATTCAATTTGGCTATTTTTGGTCAACGCCTGAGATGCGGGCATGGTTGCTCGTGCTGCTGGTCTTTAAAATTGCCGATTACATGTCGAGTGGCATGGTGAAACCGATGATGGTGGACATGGGCTTTAGTCTGTCTAAAATCGGTTTTTGGGGAAGTATCTTGGGTTCTGTCTCGTCTTTGATTGGTGCTGCGATAGCAGCGCTGCTGATGCGGCATATGCGCAGGATGACGGCACTGTGGGTGTTTAATGGACTACAAGCGTTGACCACGGGTTTATATAGTGTGATCGCGTTTTTGCATTTACAAGGCTATGCCTTGCAGGGGTGGGAGTTATATGCTGCCAATGCAGTTGAACACGTCGCTGCAGCGATGGCAATGGTGGGTTTACTTACTGTCGCAATGGATTATGCGCGTCCAGCGCATGCAGGCAGTGATTTCACCTTTCAGGTCTGCGCTGTGACTATCTTAGGTGGAATGGGCTATCTGATCAGCGGCTATCTGGCAAATGGCCTAGGCTATGCGGTTCAATTTGGGTTGTCGGCAGGTTTGGGAATCATTTTGCTGTTGCCGATTATCTTTTGGGGGCGCTTGTTTCATCAGGTGAAAGTACCAAGCAAACCTTCGTATATCCCTCCTTTAAGCGAGTAAAATTTTAAAGGGGTCAACTGATCTGCCCAACGCGTAATGCGACCGGCCATTGGATTTTTCGCAAAGTTTCGGGTGCGCCCCAAAGGGGGCCTAAGGTTGCTTCAAGATCAGGGATCGGGTTGTGACCCGTCAACGCGATATATTGCTTCGTGGCTGACCAAGTGGCTTGATAACCCACGAAGTGGGCGAGTGGCCATTCAACTTCTAGCTTAAATTCCGGTGCGCTGATTTCTTGGAATGGGAAGGGCAAATCGCGATACAGATTCTCGACCCATTTGCGCTCTGGCGGCCAGTAATCACCGATGATATCGTGATAGTAGTGTAAGGATGGCACATCAATGACATCATCCACGCGATGATGCGCATACGTAATTAGCGCAATAACCCCTTGCGGTTTAAGCACCCGTCGTGCTTCAGCATAGAACGCATCAAAATTAAACCAATGTACCGCTTGTGCAACGACGAGAAGGTCGATGGATTGATCAGGAAGCTTGGAGTGCTCGGCTGTGGCAACACTAAAGTGGATATTATCGGCACCAATTGCCTGTGCAATTTGATCCACCGAGGCATCAGTGGCTGCAACGACGTCAAAATGTTGCGCAAGGTGCTTAGCCGCTTGACCATTCCCCGTCGCACAGTCCCACGCCAGAGCATGTTCTGCACATAAACTGGATAACCACGTAAAAAGCTCAGGTGGATAGTCAGGCCGAAAAGTTGCGTACGCATTGGCAAGCGTTGAGAAGTGATCTTTAAAGGTCTGCATGGTGGGCTTCTTCAATGTCTAAATTGAATAGGAATGATCTCACCATAGCACTAAGTTTGTATCTGTCGCTACGTCTATCGGTTTGCTATTGCTTTACTAATGTCTAATTCTTTTTTTTGATAAGCTATCCGTGATGCGTTATTAATACGCCAGAATGACTTAATGCTAATATGCTTTATAAACCATTTGGTTATAAATTTAGTGATGTATGAGTGGAGCGTTTGAGATGAATTTTGCATTGCTGATCAATGTGGTCGTGTTCATTGGCCTGCTGGTGTTACTGAGCCAGACGCAGCGCACGTCATGGAGCCTTGCTAAAAAAGTCTTGGCCGGTCTGGCAATCGGTGTGATCTTTGGGCTGGCGTTGCAATTCATCTATGGTCCGACCAATGCCGTGCTAAAAGAATCCATCACGTGGTTCAACATCGTTGGCAATGGCTATGTGCAGTTGCTGGAAATGATCGTCATGCCACTCGTCTTTGCATCAATTCTCAGTGCAGTCGCTAAACTGCATAATGCTTCCTCTCTGGGCAAGATCAGCTTCTTGACGATTGGGATTCTCTTATTCACAACGCTCATCGCTGCCCTAGTTGGGGTGCTGATGACTAATCTGTTTGGTTTAACAGCAGAAGGTCTTGTACAAGGTGTTAAGGAAACCGCACGTCTCACAGCAATTCAAACCAATTATGTCGGTCAGTTGACTGATCTTTCCGTGCCGCAACTGATTTTATCATTCATCCCGACCAATCCTTTTGCCGACTTAACGGGGATTAAGCCCACCTCCATCATCAGTGTGGTGATCTTTGCTGCATTGCTTGGTGTGGCATCTCTACAGCTCTTGAAGGATGACGAGGTAAAGGGAAAGCAAGTGCTTGTTGCCATTGATACCATCCAAGCATGGGTCATGAAGCTGGTGCGTTTGGTGATGAGGCTCACGCCATATGGCGTACTTGCGTTGATGACCAAAGTTGTTGCAGGTTCGAACGTTCAAGACATCCTTAAGCTGGGTAGTTTTGTGGTGGCCTCTTATATAGGCCTTGCGATTATGTTTGCAGTACACGCACTTTTGCTTGGGCTGGCAGGGATCAATCCCGCCAAGTTCTTTCGCAAAATATTGCCTGTCTTGACTTTTGCATTTACCAGTCGCTCAAGTGCAGCAAGCATACCGCTCAACGTTGAGGCGCAAACACGACGTATCGGTGTGCCTGAGTCGATTGCCAGCTTCTCGGCATCCTTTGGTGCGACAATCGGGCAAAATGGCTGTGCGGGTCTGTATCCAGCGATGCTGGCAGTGATGGTCGCGCCGACGGTGGGGATTAACCCTTTGGATCCGGTGTGGATTGCGACGTTGGTTGGCGTGGTCACACTGAGCTCCGTCGGTGTTGCGGGTGTCGGCGGCGGCGCGACTTTTGCGGCGCTGATTGTATTGCCTGCCATGGGCTTGCCCGTGACTTTGGTGGCACTCTTGATCTCGGTTGAGCCATTAATTGATATGGGGCGTACCACGCTGAACGTCAGTGGTGCGATGACGGCAGGGACGATTACAAGTCAAATATTGGGACTCACCGATAAGGCAGTCTTTGATCATGAGGAAGAGGTGGAGTTGGCGCATCGCTAAGATTTGATCTGTGAATAAAAAATCCCAGTCATTGGACTGGGATTTTTTATGGAGGGCTTTTTTAGAAATTAAGCCTTGGCTTCATCCGCTTTCGGCTTTTCGCGTAAGCGAATACCTAAGTCACGCAGTTGATTCGGTTCAACCGGCGCTGGCGCTTGAGTCAACGGGCATTCCGCAGTTTTTGTTTTCGGGAATGCGATGACATCACGAATCGATGATGCGCCGGTCATGAGCATGATCAAACGATCCAGACCGAATGCCAAACCACCATGCGGCGGTGCACCGTACTTGAGTGCATCGAGCAAGAAGCTGAATTTGTCAGCGGCTTCTTCATCGGAGATGCCCAGCGCTTCAAACACTGCTTTTTGCATTTCAAGCGTGTAAATCCGCAAGCTACCACCACCGAGTTCGGTGCCGTTTAAGACCATGTCATAGGCCACTGAGGTTGCTGCACCTGGATCAGCTTTCATTTCCTCTACGCTGACTTTAGGCAGGGTGAAGGGGTGATGAACTGAAGTCCATTGGCCTTCGCCAATTTCTTCAAACATTGGGAAGTCGACAACCCAGAGAGGCGCCCACTCAGTAGTTGACATACCGAGGTCATGACCGATTTTGATACGCAGTGCACCCATCGCATCATTGACGATCTTGGCTTTGTCCGCACCAAAGAAAATTAAGTCGCCGTTCTGTGCGCCAGTCCGTTCGATGATGGTTTGCAGTGCCGCCTCTGGGAAGAACTTGACGATAGGCGATTGCAGA
>CAYJTU010000081.1:0-15306 GCA_964373105.1 uncultured Moraxellaceae bacterium
CATGCCGCCTGAATCTGCATCACGGCAGTGATATCACTGTGCTGCATGGGCCTGATCTGAAGCATCGGGTTCTCCTTGGCTTGGGTTGGGCGCGATATGTTTTAACGTTGAACCAAATCGACATTTTATAGACATAGAATAACATTAAGCTGCAGCAAGTCGGTCTACACTCAAAGACCATAAGCATTAAATCCAATCCGCAGACATGATTCACCGTAAAGACTGAGCCATTGACTCACCATAAGACCCTCAGGAGAGAACCCGCATGACGCAAGCTGCCGCTACTGCCCGCAATACCCTCACAGATCAAGCACTGGATACGGTCCTCCATCCAGAGTATCAGCCCACGGCGCACTCTGATGATCCGCTGGAAACCAGCTTGACGGGGTTCGATCTCATCGCGCATTCGATGTTGAACAAAGGCATGGCGTTTAGTGAGGCTGAGCGGGATGCTTTTCAGTTGCATGGCCTCTTGCCGCCGCATGTGGGTACATTGGATGAGCAGATCTTGCGCCGCTTGCAAGTGCTACGCAGTTATGCGACTGATTTTGAGCGTTATGCATTTTTACGTGATCTCCAAGACAGTAATGAGACTTTGTTTTACGCCATGTTGGTGCAGAACTTGGAGGAGCTATTGCCGCTGGTCTATACCCCAACCGTGGGTGAGGGCTGTCAGCGCTTAAGCGAAATCTGGCGTAAGCCGCGCGGTTTATTTTTGAGTTACTCCAATAAAGACAAGATCCGCGATATTCTGGCTGATACGCGCTATGACCGCGTACGGGTGATCGTGGTCAGTGATGGTGAGCGGATTTTAGGGCTTGGCGATCAGGGGGCGGGTGGCATGGGCATTCCGATCGGCAAGCTCTCGCTCTATACCGCTTGTGCAGGAATTCATCCGCTGGAAACCCTGCCGATCCTGCTGGATGTCGGCACTAACAATCCCGATCGCCTGAACAACCCGATGTATATCGGCTGGAGCCATGAGCGGATTCGCGGCACGGAGTATGATGCTTTTGTCGAGGAGTTTATCGCGGCGGTGACCGAGCGTTGGCCAAATGTACTGTTGCAGTGGGAGGATTTTGCAGGGGCGAATGCTGGGCCGTTATTGGAGCGCTATCGTGATCGGCTGTGTACCTTCAATGATGATATCCAAGGCACGGCGGCAGTTGCGGCGGCCAGCCTCCTCTCAGCGATTAATGTGACGGGCATTCCCTTAACCGAACAGCGCATTGCCTTCTTGGGTGCGGGATCAGCGGGCTGTGGCATCGCATCGCTATTGCATCAGGCGATGGTGGATGCCGGTTTAAGCCGTGCTGAGGCATCCAAGCGCTTTTATGCGGTGGATCGCTATGGCCTATTGGTCGATGGGATGGCGGACATCCGCCCTGCACAGGCGCTGTTTGTGCAGAGTAAGCAAGATGTCGCTGATTGGACGCGTGAGTCTGCGGAGACCATCAGTTTGCTGGATGTGGTGACCAACGCCAAACCGACGGTCCTGATCGGCGTGTCGGGTCAGACCGGCGCTTTTAGCGAGTCAGTGGTGCGCATGATGGCGCAACATGTTGAGCGTCCGGTTATTTTTCCATTGTCCAATCCGACTTCGAAGAGCGAAGCCAAACCGCAAGATTTGATGAATTGGAGTAATGGTCAGGCACTGATTGGTACGGGCACCGCATTTCCGCCAGTCTTATGGAATGGTAAACACTATGAGATCAATCAAACCAATAATTCGTATATCTTCCCGGGTGTTGGCCTTGGCGTACTGGCCGTCAATGCACGGCGCATAACCGATGCGATGTTTATGGCTGCTGGCAAGGCGCTTGCTGATTTATCCCCGACGCGATTGGATAAAACTGCACGGTTATTGCCCCCCGTAGAGGAGCTGCGTGCCGTTTCGATCGCGGTGGCGCAAGCGGTTGCACGGCAAGCGCAAGCGGATGGCAACGGAGATCCATGTAGCGATGCTGAACTGTTGACTAGAATTCAAGCATTGGTCTGGGAGCCTGTTTATCGACCGTACAAAAAAGTATAAAGAATCATGGCTATCTTGCGAGGTCGTCGCAGAAAATCATGGCGTCGTATTTGGACTGTTATCGTGATGGGGGTTAGGTATGGAATATAAAGATTATTATCAAGTATTGGGTGTGCCGCGTACCGCAACTCAAGATGAGATCAAGCAAGCGTATCGCAAGCTGGCGCGTAAGTATCATCCCGATGTGAGTAAATTACCCGATGCCGAGGAGCGCTTTAAGGAGCTCGGCGAGGCCAATGAGGTGCTTAAAGATCCTGAGAAGCGTGCCGCTTATGATCAGATGGGCAGTCAGTGGCAAAGTGGTCAGCAGTTTGAGCCGCCACCGAATTGGAACGCGGGCTTTGAGTTTGGCGGGCGCGGTGCGGCTGATGATCAGCAGGGTGGTTTTGGTGGCGGTTTCGATCATAGTGACTTCTTTGAGTCATTATTTGGTCAGCACAGACGCCAATCGAATCCGGGTTTTGGTCAGCAAGCGCCAGCGCAGGGGCAGGATCATCATGCCAAGGTATTGATCGATCTGGAAGACGCCTACTTGGGGGCAAAGCGCAGTATCTCGCTGAAAACCCCTAGCGTGGATGCCAGCGGTCATGTGGTCATGGTTGAGCGCAAACTGGATGTCAACATCCCCAAGGGTATCCGCGCTGGTCAGCATCTGCGTCTGGCGGGTCAAGGTGAGAAGGGCGCGGGCAAGGCGGGGGATCTGTTTTTAGAAATCGCCTTCAATTCGCATCCGTTGTATCGCATCGATGACCGTGATGTCTACCTGACCTTGCCGCTGGCGCCATGGGAGGCGGCGTTGGGTGCCAGTGTACCTGTGCCAACCCCTGCCGGTGAGGTTAGTCTGACTATTCCCGCGAAATCAGTGGCAGGTCGCAAGATGCGTTTGAAGGGCAAGGGGATACCCAGCGCTTCGGCACAAAGTCCTGCAGGGGATTTTTATGTCGTGTTGGAGATCGCCTTGCCGCCTGCCAACACCGAGCAAGAGCAAGAAGCGTATCGTGCTATGGCGAAAGCCTTTGATTTCAATCCCCGCAGTCATTTACCGCGTGGTTAATCGGGCGTGATTCACATTAAAACGAATCCATGATGAGGAGCATCAATCATGAGTGAATATCATACAACGCTGCTACACGGCGTGGTCGTTGAAGAGGGCATCCATTTGACTTTGCATGAACTTTGCCGAGCGAGCCATGCGCCTTTCGAACAGGTGCAAGTCTGGGTCGTTGAAGGGGTGCTTGAACCTGAAGGGCAGTCGCCCGAAGAATGGCGCTTTACCGGTGCTGCGCTGCGCCGTGCACGGCTGGCACAGCGTCTAACGCGTGATTTGGAGGTCAATGTTGCAGGGGTCGCTTTGGCTTTGGATCTGATGGATGAGATCGCGGCGCTAGAGGCCAAGTTGCAGCAGCTAGGCATTAATCATCACGAGGTTTGAGGGCATGATGGGTGATCGGATGTTAGGATTAAGTTGATATCATCCACTGTCTTAGCCTTGCCATGTGGTCAAGGCGTGTGATGAATAATAAGATGAAATATTTGCGACAAATTGAATTCAGGGCTGGACAAATCATCATCAGATCGACTTTACTAGGGCATAGGATGTGCACGCAACTATAACTATAACCCCGTCATTTTTGCTTTAAGAGTGATGATTTGCAATTGAGTATGCCTGACTTATGAGCGCCTCGACTTTAAACACTGATCCAACGATCCCAGATCCCATCTCCCCTGTACCGCCACCGCCCAAGACCCCGTTTTGGCGTTTGAAAGCAGTATGGATCGGTGCAGTCGTGCTTTTGGTCGCGATTGCGGCCTTTGCGTGGTATCGCTTGCGGATGCCGGTCAAACCCGATAATCAAGCAGAGATCAGTCTCGGGACACCTGATGTCTGGATTCACAGTCAGAATTTAGCGCTGCTGCCACATGATCTCTTGCAAATTCCGATCTTAAACAGCGTACTCACCGAAGATTTTCTGTTTTTCTATGATCAAGATGCTGATTGGCTCAGCCTGCAAGGCGCGATCCGTCGTTTGAGCTTTGAACATGATCTGAATTGGTCGGATAGTTTGCTGAAAAATATTGCCAGTGCGCCTGCCGATGTCTACCTATGGCGCGATGGCAGCCATGCACTGCGCTACTGGGCGCTGAGCATCGAGCGTGATCCGTTCTTGACTGTCGCGCAGCAATTGGCACAGTTGAAACTGGTTGCAGACAAGCAAATCACCGAAGTGGGTCGTATCAGTGTCGATGGCGATAGCATCCCGCTGCTCAAGGTGGCCTTATCGTCGAAACGCAGTATGGTGCTTGCGGCGCATGGCAAACGTCTGGTGCTGTTTTCTGACAGTACGATGGTCAGCCGTGACGAGGGTGAGCTGGACTCTAACGCAGAAACGTTTGTACAAACCCTGCTGGCCAAGGATGCCAAAGCACGCGGTAAATTGATTAATGACAGTCAGGCTCCGCAAATATCCGATAAAGTATCCAAGACCCATGCGCAAACCATCTGGATGTCGAACCGCTTCTTCGCACAGGGCTACGGCGCGTTTATGCCGGATATCCAAGCGCTGCGCTTTGATTATGATGGCGGTGTGTGGACCAGTCAGGCCAATACCCGCAAGATCCATGTCGATCCTCGCATCTGGGCGCAGATTCCTGCCTATGCCGCATGGTGTGCCAGTACCTCTATCGACTGGACACACGTGGAGGCCGCGCTCAAAGCCGCCAAAGCGCCCGTTGATCCGATGCTTGAGAGTAAGGCGCTTGAGAGTCTGTCACCCACAGGTGCAGTGTGCTGGTATACCGAAGAGGGTGATGATGTTTCCAAGCCTTTGTTCATTGGATTACGTACCGACAAAACCACGCTAAAAACGGAAGACCTCGCAAGCTTGTTTAACTGGGGGGTGTCGACCAATCGTGATTATTATCAGCCGATTCGGGAAATCCAAGCCAAGAGACGTCAGCTTGCGGGTCAGATCGCATCGATTGATGACGAAATCAAAGCCCTCAAAAAATCACCGGATAAGTCTGAGACCAAAGACTTGAGTACGGAAGAGAAAGCTGAGCGTGAAAAGGAGCGCAGTGATCAGCTCGCTGCCAAGAAAACTCAAAAAGAAGATCTGCAAAAACAGCAGGACGATGAGAAAGATAATCTGACTGCGGCGAAGAAAGAATTGGATCCGCAGATCAAAGCCGCCGAAGCGCTGACGACGAAACAGCAAGGCCAGTTCACGACGATCAAACGCACATTGGCGATTCTGCCATCGCAAAAAACCAATCCAATGCTGGCCTATAACGCGCAAGTCTTGTATTTCTCACCGAGTAGCCAATTGGTTAGCCGTGCCATGAAAGTTGCAGAGCAGCGCTACCCGAATGTCCAGGAAGCCTCTAAAGGATTAATCGATCCGAAAGCGGTAACGCTGCTGTATGTCAATCCCGCCAAGGTTGCGGAACTGATGACCGAAACAGGGCAGAAGGCGCTGCCGCAAAAAAGTCAGCCGCGTTTGCGTGCTGCGTTTGACTACCATATGCCGAGTCGCATGAGTGCTTTGTCTCAACATGCGCCGTTTGCAGTGACACTCAAGAATCCGTCGGCAAGCAGTGGTGGAGAGGAAACGGCATGGCAGCCGATGATCTGGCATAAGTAGGTTGTTGCGATGATGCTCAAGGACGATGTGTTGGTGGATGAGTCTTTCGCGATGATGAGTGATGCATCTGCGGACTCCCTGACACGGCGACAGTGTTTAGGGCAACTGCTTGGGTTGGCGGCTGGATTTGCAGTCTCTAATCACGCGTTGGCCTTGGTTGCGAATGATGCCAGCAATCCGTTTGCACCAGAAGTTTTGCCGCCTGAAGTAGCACTGAATGCACAGCAAGTACAGGCCGTGCGGCAATGGATACAGTTGATTGTCGCGCAGCAATTGAACCAAGGGCCGACACCGCGCTGGGCGCAGCATGATTGTGTGGGGCTGGTGCGTTTTGCCAGTGCGGAAGCACTGCGTAACCATGATGAAAAGTGGCTACGCGCCAATGGTTTTATGGGGCGGCGTTTGCCGCCTGAGCCGAATTTGAGCAAGGCGCAGTTAGCGGCGATACGCCATGTGTGGCGCCGTGCAGATGGACAGCGAGGGGCTTATGTCAGTGCGCTGGAGTTGGTGCAATATAATTGCCGTTTGGTGGGGCGTGATTTGATCAATGCCTTGCCTGCGGATTTGTTGTTGTTTGATCAAGGTCAAGCGCAACACCTGATGATTTGGATGGGTCAGTACGTGGCCTATCACACTGGTACCGTGACCAAGACTGATAATGGTCTGCGCGCGTATCCACTCGAAAAATTAATAAATTGGAAAGACACCCGATGGCAGCCTCAAGCACACAATCCAAATTTCCTCGGCCTGTATCGTTTGGCATTTTTAAGCCCGAGCTAAACATGACGGGGCTTCGAGATCGATTGAGAGGCATGGCTGCTATGGTGGTCTTTGGGCTGCTCGCATTGCTTAGCCTGCAAGTCGCATATGCCGAGGATTTGCCGGATGACTCTGCCAATGCGGGTTTCTTTATTCTCTCGGATCGCAGCTATAGCCCGAATGAGCAAGCGCAAGTGCGCTTAGAGATGCAGGATGTGCAAGCGGTCAATGACAAAGCCGGTGTCGAGATTGCGGTCTATCAAGTACCCAATCCGATTGGCTTCTTGCAAGCGCAAACCAATCTGCATCGCATCAATGTCAAAGCGGTGCCCAAACAAGCGGGTCTGTGGAATTCGGTAGTTACCATCTGGGATAAAGTCGCACGCTCAGCGCGTCTGCTGTGGCGTGCAATCTTCTCAGAGGATGCGCGCCGGGGTACGGTTGAAGTGGCGCCTGATCTGCGCCAACGTCCTGATTTAATGACTGGACATTCACTGCCTGCAGAGTCTGCGTATAAACCGTTGGTGGGTTTCACGCAGACCGCGCGTTTTCGTTATCCCGTGCAGTTTGGCAAAGACATCACGTCTGCTGATGCCGCGCTTACGGGTGCCAATGTCGATGGTAATATTGAGTTTAATAGCGATACCCCCAACACGGCAGCGGATTCAAGCACGCCGAGTGAGGCTGCAAAAGCGCCCTTGTCCAATGGCAATGTCTATGTGCCGCTCGGTAAGCTTGCCCCCGGTCTCTATGTGGTTGAGGCGATGTTGGGCAGTCAGCGTGCGGTCACCATGGTGTTTGTCAGCAACACCGTGGCAGTGAGTAAAATTGCCTCATCAGAGCTGTTGGTCTGGACGGTCAATCGCACGACTGGCGCACCGGTGGCTGATGTCAATGTGCACTGGAACGACGGCACCGCCGACCTTACCGCAGGCAAGACTTCCCCGCAAGGCTGGGTACAACTCCAGCATGCCGCGCCTGAAAAAACCTATGTCTATGCACAGGATCCCCAAGGCGGCGTACTGATCTCCGAGAACTTCTACTACGACAGCGAAATCTATAACACCAAGCTGTTCGCCACGACCGACCGTCCGCTCTATCGCGCAGGCGATACCGTACAAATCAAGGTGGTGGGGCGTGAGTTTATCAATGCCCGCGAATCCAAGTCGCTGCCCAGCGCGCCGATTCAAATCAACGTGCTCGACCCCAATGGTCTGCCGGTCGCCAATCAAAGCATGACCTTCGAGGGTCAGACGGGCGGCAATGCGGCCGTGCGTCTACCTGCGGGCAGTGCAGCGGGAGGCTATGAGATTCAGCTCACCTATCAGGGCGAGGTCTACAGCGCTGCATTCCGCGTTGCGGACTTCCAAAAACCGCACTTTGAAATCAATTTGGCGGTGGATAAAGACAAGCTTAAAACCAAACAAGCGATCCCAGCCGTGGTGCAACTGCGCTACCCTGATGGCAAGCCAGTAAAAAATGCGCAAGTCGATCTGGATGTCAAAGCACAAGCCTTGAGCATGGTGGAGGGCGATCTGGGTTATGGCGGGCTGTTCCCCGTGAAACTCACTACCCAGCAGTACCAAACCGATGGCGATGGCAATGTCAAAGTGACCCTGCCTGAGACGAAACAGCCGAGCCGTTATGTGGTGTCGGTTCTGGCCACCGATGGTGCGGCCTATCGTGTCCGACATACCCAAGAACTGTTGATCGAGCGCGCATTGGCGACTTGGCAGTTGGATACGCCTGTACGCTTCTCAGCAGCGCATCAACCCGTCACCGTGACGATTCACCCAGTCAACACGCCCAGTGCGACGGGGCAAGCGCCAGTCGCGGTCAAACCGGTGCGCTGGAAGCTGGTCCGTTTAGAGGATAATGCTGAGCAGTTTGGCAATCTATCGGGCAACAGCTTCACTGTAAAACCTGAGAAATCAGGCTCCTATGTGATCAGCTTATTGGCTGCGGATGACTCGATTCTGGGCGCAACCAGTCACTGGGTTAGCGGTGCTGATTTGAAAGTGCCGACCGGTCATATCGAGATCGTCTGGGACAAGAGTCGCTATCAAGTCGGTGACACCGCGAGTGGTTTGGTGACTTTCTCTGAACCGGTAGATCAGGCGCTGATCACGCTGGAGCGTGACAAGATTGAAGGCATGAGCTTGCTCAAGACCCCCGCAGGCTGGCTCAGAACTGAGCAACTGTCACCACAGCAGTGGCGGGTCTATGTGCCGGTCACCGAACAGTTCGCGCCGAATCTGACCCTCTCAGTGGCTTATGTCAAAAAAGATCAATTTGTGTTTGAAAATGCAGGCCTTGTGGTCGCCAGCAAAGCGGTTCAGATCAGCGTCAGCGCCGATAAGGCACAATATCTACCGGGTGAGGTGGTGAAACTCAACATCCAAACCCGCGTACAAGGCCAGCCCGTGCCCGCATCGGTCAGTCTGGGTGTGGTTGATGAGATGATCTATGTGTTGCAACCGGAGATTGCGCCAGACATCCACGACTTCTTCTACCATCCACGGCGTAATAACGTGCGCACCCAATACAGTCCATCGTTTATCGGCTATGACTTGTCGAGCAATCAATTGGGTCAACCGGCAAGTACCCATAGCACCCATGAGCGGGCGATTAAAGTTTTGGAGCGTCCTCGCCGGGATGAAGTCGATACTGCGTACTGGGCACCGCAATTGAGCACCAACGCGCAAGGTCTCGCCCAAGTCAGCTTCACCATGCCCGATGTATTGACCCGTTGGCGCGTGACGGCACGTGCGATCACCGCTGATGGGATTGTCGGTCAGAATACGACTCATATCCTGAGTAATAAAGACCTGTACCTGAAGTGGACCAGTCCACGTTGGCTACGCGCTGATGATCAGTCGACGGGAAACCTTGCAATCTTTAACCAGACCAATCACGTGCAAAAAGGCCAGTTGCAAATGCAGGGTGCGCTGAGCCAGGCGCAAGACGTGAGCTTGCAACCGGGGATTAACTTCATCGAAGTGCCGCGTCAGGGACAACAAAGCGGAGCGCTGAACGTTTCTTTAAGCCAACAAGGCCAAATCCGTGATCGTCTGGTGGTTAATTTGTCGACACGTGCCAATGGCCGCTTGACCCATTTCGATCGCTTGGTCAGTCCAGTCAACAACCAGCTGACGCTGGGCTTGCCCGCGGACGCCAGCAATGTCAGCTTGCGCTGGATGGATAGTAGCCGTGCCGGCTTCTATCGCGTGATGGATAACTTGATCGAACAGCCCTATGGCTGTGTCGAGCAAACTGCCAGTCGTATGATTCCGCTGGCACTGGTCTATCAGTCGTTGTCCGCTGATGATCCACGCAAGAGCGAGATTGCGCGTCAGCTCTATACCCAGCGTATCCGCTTGTCGAGCATGGCAGGCGATGAGGCGCAGTTTGGCTGGTGGGGTCGTGCGACGACCGCTGATCCATTCATCACCACCTATGCCTACTATGCCGATTGGCGTACGGCGCAAGCGCTTGGTATTAGTTTACCTGCCGATCATTGGCAGCGCCTCTTGGATGTCTATGGCAACGAAGGCGTGAAGCAATCATTCTGGCAGCGTGCATTGATGCTGGATTGGATGCGTCAGATCGGTTTGCCTGTCGGTTCGATGGCGTCTGCCTTGGCTGTACAAGAGGTGAATGGTGCTGCAATTGCTGAAGCCCGCTATGGCGCACGCGATAGCTTGATCTTGAGCGACAACAGTGGTCAAACCCAAGACTTGGCGTTGCTCCTGACCAGTCGCGTGTTGAAGGCCAGTGGTCAGTCAGGCTCTGCAGAATTCAGTACAAAAGTGGCCGAAGCCACTGCACGTATGCAAGCCAAACCGACACTCTTGAGCTCGGCGTTATTACTCAGTATGGGTCAGGGCGAGGGCAAAAGCGCCAATACACTGCTTGCCGAGGCCAGCAGTGAGTACGCGACCATCGACCGTGCCGTGATGCTGACGTGGCTAGAGCAAAGTTTGGCGGCGGGCGCGTCAGCCGATGTGCCTGCGACATTGGCCTCGCCGTGGACACTGCAAACGACGCGTACAGGCGGCAAGGTCTATCAATGGCCGTCGTCACTGACCAAAACTGCGACGCCACCACCACCACTGCCGACAGTATTAGCGAGTAGCAGCAGTGCAGTGCTGAGCTATGACAGTGCCCAGCGCGGACCTGTCTCGACACTGCCAGCCACCCTGACCCATCAGCTATATATGCTGAAATCACAAAGTGATGGCTCGTTTGAGGCCGAATTGGTGGGCGCTAAAGACAGCGTACGTACCGATCGTCTTTACTTAGACACCTATACCCTGACACCGAAACAAGCTTTGCACTATATGGTGATCGATGCGCCGCTGCCTGCGGGTGCTCAGATTGAACCGGGCACATGGGGTATCAAGATCAAAGATCGTGATGAACTGCCACGCGCTAACTTCCAAGAGATGACCAGTGGCTATGCGGTACCGCTGGGACAAGTGACGGGTGCAACCACGGTGCAACATTTGCTGCGCTTTAGTCAGCGCGGTCAGTATGTGTTGCCTGCGGCGCGCGCCTACAACATGTATCGTCCAGATGCCCAAGTGCTGGAGTCAGCCGCGCGTAGTCGCGTGACAGTGGAATAAGGGCCCGTGATGCAGTGGGCTTTGCGCGGGATTGTATTTTGCACGGTGGGCGTGATTTCTGCCGCAGCTTATAGCGCGCCCATAGGAGTGCCGAATCCTGCCACTCAAGGCTGGATCGTGAGTCAGCAAACGCTGAGTCATCCGACGTGGTTGCTGGGTGATCAGAAGCAGTTGCCTGCGCGGGTACCGCTGGGCAGTCTATGGAAGCTGTGGGTCTATACCTATAGTGTCGACCAAAAACTGCCTGACCAGCCTTATGCCTGCCATGCGGGTGCACAGGCGGCAACCGGCGATGAGTATTGTTGTACGCACGATGAGTCGATCAGCCGGGATGTGGCGCTGGTGCGCTCCTGCGGCGCGTATTTCCAGCCGCAGCGCTTGAAGATTCAAACCAAAGACTGGCAGCGCTATTGGCAAGCGCAAGCACCGGATGTGCCGTGGCTGCAGGATTTATCCAAAGTGCAGCCGCAGACGCTTGTGCCCGTGACCGATATTTTAAATGCGCTCAACCGTGTGCCGCCTGATGTGATGTCGCGGACGCGAGAGACCTTATTGGGCCGAGTGCTGCAACCGCATTGGGGCGATGTCTTGTCCACTTTAGGAGGCGGCTATCGCTTTAAGACCTATACATGGGCGCATCCAACGCTGGCGGGCGGCTACTTTGGCGGTGCGGCAGGTTGGCTGGCAGATGGTACGGCGTTTTGGCTGGGCGGCACAGGCGGCAGCCATCGGGTGGTGCAGCGTTTAAGTCAGCTGCTGGCCGAGCGCTTACCGCCTGCCAGTACGCCGCGTAATGATCAGTGCGTGTCAGTGCACTATTTTAAGCGCTATCCGATTGCAGCGATCAATCGTGTCGATGATCTGAAGAAAGTTAGCGTTTTGAGCGGCAATCTGCGCGGGGAGTACCGCGTGCAGTTCGCCAACCAGCAGAGCCTCGTGATTCGTAGTCAGGGTGAACTGTCGGTGCAAAAGCCTGCCAATCAAGCGGTGCAGATCGTCGGACGTTTAGGACTGCAAGATTACTTGGCGCGGGTGGTTGATCGTGAGGGGAGTGCGGATGCGACGCAAGCGGCGCGGGCACTGAGTGTCGCGGCGCGCAGTTATCTGCAGCAAAACGCTGAGTTCCACCATGGCTGCTTGCAGATCGATGATGACAGTCGCTACCAGCGCGTCTCGCCCAATCCGGCTACCGCCAATGCGCGGCGCGTTGTCGCGTTTACCGAGGGCTTGACCTTGACGGGCAGTCCGATTCGCTATCATCAGACTAAGTCTGAGGTCGGGCTTTTAAGTTGGCAGAACGCCGTGTTAGAGGCGCAGCAGGGCAGTAGCTATCTACAGATTTTAAAGCAGGCTTTCCCAAAGGCCAGTTGGCAGCTCGCGCAAAATCGTCAGCAGTGTCAGCCCTTGCTAGCCGCTGAACAGTATATCCAGCGCAATCTGGTTAAGGTGCAGCAGCGTATGGCGGGGATCAGTGGCTTTGAGACCCTCAAGTCGGTCAATGTCTGTCGTCTGGATTATGGCAATCCCTATGCCGATCAGCAGTCGCTCAACATTTATGTGCGCGACTGGCGCAGTCAAGAGGATCGTGTGACGCTGTGGCATGAGTATCTGCATTTGGCGCTGCGCTTCCACCCGCGCGGGCAGGATGAAGCTTGGATTGAGCAACAAGCGCGACAACTCACCGATCATTTAGGGCTGTCATCCTTTACGTCTACTGAATCAAACAAATCCACAACCAGGAAAATCCGTCATGCACAATAACAAGAGTAAAGGGTTTCGCCGCCTATCGATTGTCGGCCCCGCGCTGATGCTGGTCGCAAGTGGTCTTGCCCTGCAAGTGCATGCCGAAGGGACGGCATCTAGACCGACCAATGGCTGGCGCTATAGCGACAGTAGCCAAGGCAACTTCTCGCAAACTGTCAATTACCCCGCGACGCGGAGCAATAGCGGCGGGCATGCATGGAGTGCGCTGATCGAAGGGCAAGTCAAAGCAACGCCCAAATCTGCGAAAGAGCCCGCGACTATGGTCGCCAATGGCGTGGCGATGCCGCTCGCCGTGGATGAGTCTGGGCACTATCAGCGTCCCTATGCGTTTGGTTCGGGCAGTAATAGCCTCGAGGTACAGGCCGATGGCGGTAAGACCCGCCGTCAATTTTATGAGGCCAATGCCGGCAAAGTACCTGCCAAGCTGCGGATCGTGATGTCATGGGATACTGATCATACCGACGTCGATTTACATGTCGTGACGCCCAACCGTGAGCATGCCTGGTATGGTCAGCGCACCATACCCAGTGGCGGCTCCATCGATATCGACGCCACCGATGGTTATGGCCCAGAGATCTTTGCCACGCCGAATGCCATTCACGGCACCTATCTGGTCTATGCCAATTACTATGGCGGTGCATCGAGTAAAGTGATTACCACGGTGACCGTCACGGTGATCAGCAATGAAAATACCCCGAATGAAAAACAGCAAACCTTTATCGTGCCGCTGCGCAAGGTTGGGGAGCTGACGCAGGTGTCGCAGTTTGTCTATTAGTCCTTAAACAAAAGCCAAGCTGCGCTACATTTGCTATCATCACGGTCAAATTCCCGATTCGCTTTATTTTTCGCTTTTAAGACGTGACTCCTATGACCGTTCGTACCCGTATTGCTCCTTCACCGACAGGTTTTCCGCATGTCGGCACGGCCTATGTGGCTTTGTTTAACCTGTGCTTTGCCCGTCAGCATGGCGGCGAATTCATCCTACGCATTGAAGACACTGATCAAACCCGCTCGACGCCTGAATCTGAGCAGATGATTCTCGACTCGCTACGCTGGCTCGGTCTGAATTGGGCAGAGGGGCCAGATATCGGCGGTAAGCATGCGCCGTATCGTCAAAGCGAGCGCCGTGAGATCTATACCCAGCACTCAAACATCCTGCTGGAAAAAGGTCATGCCTTTAACTGCTTCTGTAGTGAAGCGCGTCTGACCGAAGTGCGTAATGCGCAAATGGCCAATAAAGAAACCCCGCGCTACGATGGTCATTGCTTAAATTTGCCGGCGGATGAAGTCAGTCAACGCATTGCAGCAGGTGAGCCGCATGTGGTGCGCATGAAAGTGCCCACGACAGGGATTTGCCAGATTGATGACATGCTACGCGGCGTCATTGAGATCCCGTTTGAACAAGTCGATATGCAAGTCTTGCTTAAGCAAGACGGCTTGCCGACCTATCATCTCGCCAACGTGGTCGATGATCACCTGATGGAAATCACCCACGTGCTGCGCGGTGAAGAGTGGATTTCCTCGGCACCAAAGCACAAGTTGCTCTATCAATATTTCGGTTGGGACATGCCCGTACTGTGTCATTTGCCGCTGCTGCGTAACCCCGACAAATCCAAGCTGTCTAAACGTAAGAACCCCACCAGTATCACCTACTATCGTGATATGGGTTTCTTGCCTGAAGCTTTGCTCAACTATTTGGGCCGTATGGGTTGGTCGATGCCTGATGAGCGTGAGCAGTTCACTTTGAGCGAGATGATTGAGCACTTTGATATCCAGCGCGTCTCCTTGGGTGGGCCGATTTTTGATGTGGAAAAACTCACTTGGCTAAACGGCCTGTGGATTCGTGATCTGTCGCCTGCGGCACTACTGGATAAAATCCTGTCATGGCGCGGCAACCGTGCGCAGCTTGAGAAGATCACTGCTGCGATTCAACCTCGGATCAATACCTTGTCAGATGCAGCCGACTGGGCGGGTTTCTTCTTTAATGGTTCGGCTAAGGCGACTCAACCACTGACCGCAGAGTCCTTTGCTCATAAGAAGCTTACCCAAGACCAAGTGCGTCAAGTGCTGCAGTTGTCACTGTGGCGTCTTGAGCGTTTGATGCAGTGGAATGAAGAGACAGTGAAAGCCACACTGATGACCCTATCTGAGCAGATGGAGATCAAACTGCGTGATTTCATGCCGTCGTTCTTTATCGCGATTGCAGGCAGTTCGAGTTCGACTCCGGTCATGGAGTCGATGGCGATCTTGGGTGCGGATCTGACCTATGCGCGCTTGCGTCAGGCGGTGGAAATCTTGGGCGGCGTCAGCAAAAAAGAGACCTCCGAGTGGCAAAAACTGGATATTTCTCTCGCATTGCCTAAAGTAGCCACTGATGTGGTTGAAAATTAATCGGATACGATTGACACTGGTGCCTTGAATCCCTAACATGTGCGCCTGCGTGCGGGGCCTTAGCTCAGTTGGTAGAGCGCTACAATGGCATTGT
>CAYJTU010000082.1:0-15286 GCA_964373105.1 uncultured Moraxellaceae bacterium
AGTTTGAACGGCATTACATGCCAAACATACAAAGCCTAAGAAAATTTCCATTGCTCACCTCATTTGATTAGAAATGAAATTAATCAGCTATGTTATGCAATATCTGTGTCAATTTAGGTATTTTTCACAAATCTTTTGATTCATTGACCCGCATTTAGACGATGGTGAGGGTTCACTTAAAGTGATGGTAAAATTGCTAGGTCAAGGCCGTTTAGTCGGGGGAAATGATGACCCACAATTTTGCTCGGGCTATTGTTCAAATGATCAAAAGAATCATGTATGAATATTGCAAACAGCACCTCAAAAGTCAGTATATCTATACCTAAAACCATTGTATGATCTGACCGGCATTTGACACTGATGTCTTGCTAGTATAGTTGGATCAGGGTGCTCATTTGGCCTCAATGGCATTGTTTCTATCTATATTGATTTTAGTGGTTAACGAATGGATTTCATGATGGATTTTATTAGCGCTTTTATGTTGATGGGCACACGTCTTACCGCCGCTACTTTCGGAGTCATCGCACTATGAATTTGACGATAGGCGCGAATGCCGCCGTTCCAACTGCAATACTCGAATTACATGTGCAATTGCGCTCCCAACGCCAACTGACCGCCGATGTTTCTGCTTATGTGCTGGCAGAAGCAACACAGAAAGTCAGTGGTGACGACGATATGATTTTTTATGGCCAACTTCGTAATCAATCTGGTTCAGTGATCGCCAGACTCGAGCAAACACAGTCTGTTTTTACGTTAGACCTGCCACGAGTTGCTAGTGGCGTTGGAAAAATTGCATTTAGTGCGACCCTTGATCAGCCACAAGCGACGTTCTCTGCTTTTGACACGATTGATTTAGCGATCAAACAAAATGGGCAAGTGATTGTCTCCGCACAAATTCCTACACAAGGTATGCAAGAAACTGCTTTGATTTTGGGCGAGTTTTATTTACGTAATGGGGCATGGAAGTTTCGTGTGGTTGGACAGGGCTTTAATGGCGGGTTGAAACCATTGGCAGAGCATTTTGGGGTCAAGATTGCTGCGGATACCCCTAGTAGTGCATCACCGGCGTCAAGTCCTGCGCCTGCATCACCGCCGCCAGCAGTCAAGGCTACACCGTCTGTATCTCTGAGTAAAATCAGTCTGGATAAGTCTAATAAGCAAATTAGTTTGGAAAAGAAAGGCAGCAGTTTTGGTGAAATCAAAGTGAACCTGAACTGGAATCGAAATACAGACATTGAGAAAAAAGGCTTTTTTAGTAAGTTAATCCCGAGTAAAGGCATTGATCTGGATTTAGGCTGCTTGTTTGAGTTATCTAATGGCCAAAAGGCGGTGGTTCAGGCATTGGGTAATGCCTTTGGTGACTTTAATAATCCGCCATACATTTCACTGGCTGGTGATGACCGCACAGGAGCTGTGCAGGACGGGGAGTGGCTCAGGATCAATGGTCGCTATTGGTCTGAGATAAAACGTATTTTGATATATGCATTCATTTATGAAGGCGCACCCAATTGGGCTGCCACCGATGGTGTGGTGACGATTTATGTTCCTGATCAGCCGCCCATCGAAGTAAAGTTAACTGAGGGCAGCAATGGATTGGGCATGTGTGCGGTCATCTTGCTTGAAAATGATCGTGGCGCTTTTCGTGTATCGCGTGAAGTGCGTTACTTCCAAGGCCATCAAGATGTTGATAAGGCTTACGGTTGGGGAATGCGCTGGGCGGCGGGTAGTAAATAGATCATTTAACATGATTCTTACCTAGTTATTAATTTTATCCACACAACACTATAGGACATTAGAAAATGGCTCTTTCGTTAAGCAAAGGCGGCAATTTATCATTATCAAAAACTGATCCAACTTTGACCAAAATTCTGATTGGCTTAGGCTGGGATGAGCGCGCTACCGATGGTGCAGAGTTTGACTTGGATGCCAGTGCATTTTTGTTGACCAGCACGGGTAAAGTGCGTAGCGATGCAGATTTTATTTTTTATAATCAACTCAAATCCGTAGATGGATCAGTTGAGCATACTGGTGATAATCGCAGTGGTCAGGGTGACGGAGATGATGAATCGCTACGTGTGGATTTGTCTCGGGTTCCTGCAGAGATTGACAAAATTGCCATCACGGTAACGATTCATGATGCAGATGCACGTAAACAAAACTTCGGCCAAATCGCGAATGCATTTATTCGTGTGGTCAATGAAGTCAGCGGTACTGAGATCGTGCGCTATGATCTCGCTGAAGATTATTCGACAGAAACTGCCATGGTGTTTGGTGAGTTATATCGTCATGGCGTCGAGTGGAAGTTTCGTGCTGTAGGCCAAGGCTATGCAGGTGGCCTGCGTACGATGTGTCAGCAATACGGTATTCAAATCTAATCCATAGAGATGAAACCGATCATAGTTGGGCTGAGATTTTAAGCAGTCTCTGCAATTATCCTATCTTTTTAATAAAAATAGGATAATTGTCTATATAGTTGCTATTTTTAACAATAATCCTATGCAAAACTTGTTTTAATTAGGCTTGAATTTCTCTCTTGAGTTATACGTATGCAATATTTTAGGTTTTCAATCATTTTTTCGCTGATCTGTGTCGCGCTTGCAGGTTGGTGGGGGTGGTCACATTCAGGAATCGAAGGTTTGATTTCTGCATTATTGATCACTGGTATTTTGGCCGTACTTGAAATCTCATTGTCTTTTGACAATGCGGTTGTGAACGCTTCAGTACTCAAACATTGGGATAAGTTCTGGAAAACGCTATTTCTGACAGTCGGTATCCTGGTTGCTGTTTTCGGGATGCGTTTGCTTTTCCCACTCGTGATCGTTGGTGTCACTGCAGATATGGGCTTGGTTGAGGTTGCAAAGCTTGCACTCAATAATCCGGTCGAATATTCAGCGAAACTGATGGCGCACCATGCTGAAATTGCGGCGTTTGGTGGTATGTTCTTATTGCTGGTGTTTTTAAACTTCCTATTCGATGAGAGTAAAGAAGAGCACTGGTTTGGCTGGCTAGAGCATAAGCTTGCGAAACTCGGCAAAGTTGATGCCGTTGCGATCTTTGTATCGATGATCGTGTTGCTGTTAAGTTTGTCTTTGGTACCAGCGGCTAGCCAATTTGTGATTCTACTGGCAGGATTGTGGGGTATTGTGACTTACGTTGGCGTAAACGTCATCAGTGGCTTGCTGGATAGTGGTGATGATGCAGAAGAAGGTTCTGGCGTTGGTAAAACAGTGGTGCGTGCAGGTATCGGTGGTTTTCTATACCTCGAAGTTCTCGATGCATCATTTAGTTTTGACGGTGTGATCGGTGCTTTTGCGATTACCAGCGATGTCGTGATCATCATGCTTGGCCTTGCGATCGGCGCGATGTTTGTCCGCTCGATGACCATTTACTTGGTTGAGAAAGGTACTCTGGATGCTTATGTCTATTTAGAGCATGGTGCGCATTACGCGATTGGCGCGTTGGCCGTCATTATGATCCTGAGCATGAAGTACCATGTTCCTGAAGTTGTCACAGGCTTGATCGGTGTTGCCTTCATTGTATGGGCTGTGTTTGATTCGATTCGACATTCTAAGCGCTCAGCGGCTTAGATGTTTTAATAATTTTTTATAACGAGTATTTAAACTGTTTAATTAGGAGTGTTATCAGATGGCTATTAGTCTTCAAAAAGGCGGTAATGTTAGTTTATCCAAAGAAGCACCAGGCATTAAAAATGTCACTTTGGGTCTCGGTTGGAATCCACGTGCGACAGACGGCGCAGCATTCGACTTAGATGCAATTGCATTCTTGTTGGGTAGTAATGATAAAGTACGTTTAGATACGGACTTTATCTTCTTTAATAACAAGAAGTCTGCTGATGGTTCGGTTGTTCATACAGGTGACAACCTCACTGGCGAAGGCGACGGCGATGACGAATCACTGACAGTTGATCTTGAAAAAGTACCTGCAGATGTGCAAAAAATCGTATTTGCGGTGACCATTCACCAAGCAGCAGAACGTAACCAAAACTTTGGTCAAGTGAGCAATGCTTATATCCGTGTGATCAACAATGGCGACTCGAAAGAAGTTGCACGTTTTGATTTATCAGAAGACAGCAGCACTGAAACAGCGATTATCTTCGGTGAGCTTTATCGCAATAACAGCGAATGGAAGTTCCGTGCTGTAGGTCAAGGCTTCAATGGTGGCTTAGGTCCTTTAGCTATTTCTTACGGTGTAAACGTCTAATCGATTAGATGTTGATCGTGTTTTAAAAGAAGGTCTTGCCTGCGAAAGTAGGTAAGACCTTTTATTCAGTAGCTCTTTTATATTTTCTAGTGTTATTGAATTTGCAAAACGTGCAGAGTTTTTTGGTTACTTCGCTAGAATACATAGCGCCTCATAGGACAATAGACATGCTCAATTTGGTTTCAGGACAGAAAGTTAAAGTGAGCGATATCCGTTCTCCATCACAATCATTGATCGTCACGCTTGAGATTGCGGCAACTTTTGAAATCGATTTTAGCTGCTTTGGCCTTGATGATAGCGGCAAGCTGAGCGATGAACGCTATATGACTTTTTTTAATCAGCCACAAACACCTTGCGGCGCAGTCAAAATAGTCAATCAACAAACCAATAATAAATTAAGCTTTGAAATTAACCTCGATTTACTCCCCTCAACAATCCATAAATTAGTGCTTACGGCGGCGATTGATGGCACGCAAACCATGTCACAGATTCAACAAGGTGCGGTGCAAATCGTCAATCAAGGCACTGCAGCTGCGGAATTTTCTTTTCAAGCCAAAAACTTCAAAGACGAAAAAGCCCTGATGTTGGCCGAGTTTTATCAAAAAGACGGCGTGTGGCGTTTTGCGGCTGTTGGGCAGGGTTTCAACTGGGGCTTGGCTGCCTTGGTGAGTTTCTTTGGTGGGGACGTCGCTGAAGAGGCACCCGCAGCGCCACAATCTGCTGTAAGCGGAAACAGTGCAATTTCTTTGGAAAAAAAGATCGAAAAGGCTGCGCCACAACTGGTTAACCTCGCCAAAAAAGCCACGATCAGTTTAGAGAAAAAACAACTGACACAAGTCAAAGCCCAAGTGGGTTTGGTGTTGGATGCGTCTGGTTCTATGAATGGTCAATATAATAAAGGTCGTGTTCAAGAGGTGATTGACCGCTTGTTACCATTGGCTGTGCATTTTGATGATGATGGGTCGCTTGAGTGCTGGGCGTTTGGTGAGAAAACCACGCAACTCGATAGTGTGACTTTGCACAATGTCAAAGACTATGTCCAAATGACCAACGGTGGCTGGAAAAAATGGCCAGTCGGTGCGCGCTATAATGAAGAACCGAAAGCTATTAAGCAGGTGATTGATTTTTTTAAGAAGAATTCAATCAAAGGCGTACCTGTCTATATACTATTCATCAGTGATGGCGGTGTAGATAGCTCGAACAGCCGCTTGATTAAAACGCTGATTACAGACGCCGCAAAATTACCCATTTTCTGGCAATTTGTTGGAATCGGTGGATCAAATTATGGCATTTTAGAAAAACTGGATGATCTATCGGGACGTGTCGTCGATAACTGTAACTTCTTTGCACTCGATGATCTACACGATATTGATGAGCAGAAGTTATATGATTTGATGTTAGAAGAGTTTCCACTGTGGCTAAAAGAGGTCAAACAAAAAGGGATCCTTTAGCCGTCTGTATGGTCTTATCTGTCAATGTTAAGGAGTTAAACGAAATATGACTACTTTTTCTCTCGTTGGAACAACCGAGCCTTTTTTGCATGCGTCTTTGAAGCGCGGTGATAAAATCTTTTGTGAAAGTAATGCGATGGTCATGATGGAAGAGACCCTTGAGTTAAAGGGTAAGCTACAAGGCGGGATTGCGCAGTCGCTACTGCGTCGTTTTGCCAATGACGAATCCTTGTTTCAGCAGCATATCGAAGCGGTGCATGGTGATGGGGATTGTCTACTGTCCCCGATGCTTGATGGCGATATGCAGATATTGGAAATCGGAGCCGCGCAATATACGTTGTCCGATGGCGCTTTCGTTGCTGCGACCCATACAGTTGACGTGAAGGTCAAACTGCAAGGTTTGGGCGGTGCGCTGTTTGGCGATACCGGTGGCTTCATGGTGATGCATACCCAAGGACATGGGCAGTTGGTGGTCTCGGGATATGGTTCGTTGTTTGAGTTGGATGTCACCCCTGAAAAAGCAGTGATCATCGACAATGGTCATGTGGTCTGCTGGGACAGTCGGCTACAGTACAATTTATCCGCCAGCACTTCGCGAAGTAGTGGCTTGATTGGCAATCTGATCAATAGCCAAACCAGTGGTGAGGGTATGGTTCTACGCTTCACAGGACAAGGAAAAGTGGTTGTGTGTTCACGTAATCGCGTCGGTTTCATCGAGTGGTTGAAAAGCAAGTTCACGCCAGGATAATTGGCGTGCTGTGGTAGGTCGAATGTATCGATTTTAGAAGGTACGCGATGGTTTATTTTTATACGTTTTATTATTTTTTATCACATTAGGAAAGTACGATGTCTATTAGTCTTGAAAAAGGTCAAAAAATTTCACTGGATAAAACTGCAGGGAGTGCACTCACACGGATCGATCTTGGGGTCGGTTGGGACGTGGCAAAGAGCAAAGGTTTTTTAGGTTTTGGTGGGGGTACTGCAGATATCGACTTAGACGCATCATGTCTGATGTTTGATGACAAAGGTCAGTCAGTCGATAACGTGTGGTTTGTCCAACTTAAAAGCAAGGATGGCAGTATTGTTCACTCTGGCGATAACCGCACTGGAGCAGGAGATGGCGATGACGAAACCATTAGTATTGATCTTGCCCGTGTGCCTGCGGTGGTTAAATCGTTAATTTTTACAGTCAGTAGCTTTCGGGGTCAAACTTTTGACAAGGTTGAAAATGCTTACTGCCGTGTGATCAACGCTGGGAATCAGCAAGAAGTTGCACGCTATAATTTATCCTGTCAGGGTGGACATACCGCATTGATCGTTGCAAAAATTTATCGTCATAATGACGAGTGGAAGCTGCATGCGATTGGTGAAAATGCGCGTGGGACTACCTTTAAGGATTTCCTGCCACAAATCACGCCACATCTTTGATGAGTTGTGTCGGTTAGGACGATCAGTTGTCTGCGGGTCGTTCATCGGATGGAATTTTTCATACAAAAAAACCTCAACGATTACGTTGAGGTTTTTTATTGCTGCATATGCAGGCTACCGTACTATTTGAGGACTCGTGGACGCATGTGTTTGAGTATGCGCTGGTCTTCGACACCGTAGTAGGTTGCGCGTTCAAAGATGCGTTGTGCCCAAGCGCGATGGGTTGCAGGTTCTAGCATCGCCCCTTCAAAGCGGAATACAGCATGCGCATCAGGCTCTAGAATCGCATGCGCTGCATTATATTCATCGGTGCTTACTTGCAGAGCGGCATGGACATGCTCAATCTGACAGGGATGAATGATGGTTTTGCCGACCAAACCATGCTGCATATCGATTGCCAGTTCTTCTTTAAGCAAAGCCGCATTCTCGAAGTACTCGCAAACGGGCGAGGTCAAGGCAAAGCCGTGCGGAATAAAGGTACCTACCAGCATCGCGATGAGTCCACCGAGTGGGGTTTGGTAGAGCGTGAGGTGGGGTGGGCGGCGTAGACCTAAGCAGGCGAGCAGATCATTGCCACCGATGCGCAAGGCCAGTACGGGTGCAAAGTCATGCTGTAATGCTTGGCGAAGTTCGCGCATAGCAAAAGCGTCATACACCTCTGCCGTTTCAAGCGTGGGCAGCAGGAGCATATTTGGCGGTAATATTTTGTGCCATGCATTTAACGACGCCAGATCAAACTTAGGCAGTACCATGCCATCAATCTGATTGATATAAGACCAATCGGCCATTTTCGCGGCCATGTGGATGTTACGTGGTCGTACAAAGAGCAACGGTGCTTGATCCGAGCGTTCTTCATGCGCCAGCCGATGCAGTAAGGTCTGGAGATGATTAATCGCCATGCTGATTTCGTTATCAGAAACTGCATCTTCTAAACAGATGACGAGTGAGCGTAATGCAGGGATTTTTTGACCGCTCGCAACAGCCCATAAATCATCACGGGTCGCAGGCATATACATGGTCGCGCCGAGCGCGTATGGAGATAGCATCTTTTAACTCCCCAATTTTTGAATGAGTGTGACGGCACGATAAGGCCCTAAGCGGTCCCCAACTACCAAGATGGGAGCACCCGCTTGCTGGCTGAGGTGTCGCAGTAGTTTGGTATCGGCATCCTCGGGATCTCGCAGTAACACCAGCTCAGGTACTCGTCTTAAGATCGCACGCGTCGCTTCAGCGATACCTGGTTTAACCCGATTGGGATTGGTGATACTCCACTCCCGACTGATCCAATCAATCACCGCGCTCGCTGCTTTTTGTTGTGCATCACTCTGCTGAGCTGTCCAGCGCGCAGGCTTAATTTCCGCAATTTTTTGCTGCTCTCGCCGTGCTTGATCAATTTGTTTGATGAAGTCATTTGATTGATCAAAAGGTTGCAGATGTTGATACTCAATACAACCGTGCCAGCCGTCATTGGTCAAAATAGTGCGTGAAATGAGGCCTGAAACAGTTGCCCCTAAGATCCCAGAAGGAATCAGCCAATCGTCAGGACTTGCTGTGAGCCAAGCATAGCCGCCCGTATCGGCAAGAGTCACTAAAGGGAGCCGTGCAGGAAAGCGCTCATCATCCTTCAAGCATGCCATCAGTTCACGACTGATCGCGCCTTTGCCTGTCCAGCCATCGACAAAGACAATCCCGTGATGCCCGTGCTTGGCAATAATAAATTCAAGGGCGTTTTGATCAATGCCCCTGTCTCTGATGATGCTGACCCCATAATGGATACAAGGGACATCTAGCTCTTCTAATGCGTGTTTCAGCAATACACCGAGTGGCACTCCAGCACGAACAAAACTAATCAGAACCAGTGGTGCTGTCGGATGCATGGGGAGCAGGGATTGATGGGTCAGCGCGATATGATGCTCGGCCAGTGCTAAGGCCAGTGCTTGAATTTCACGTCCCATCCGAGCGGCGCCATGTGCCAAGGCGTCGGTATACAACTGCTGGTGGGCAGGTGTGGGTGGGTTCTCGGTTCCGATCATTTCCGAGTAGTGCTTGGTACCGGATTGAATCAGTTTTTCTTTCTCCAGCACCGATGTCGGTGCAAGCGAGAGTGATTGTAATAAGAAAGTGACATCCGTGGTTGGATACGATCCTGAACTGGATAGTAACTCATGCGGTTTTTGCAGCGAGGAACTATTCATTTTATTCGTACCTAAAGTCATAGCCACCTTCATTTTGAACGTGCTCGTCCAATGCGGAATCTAGCCACAAGCCCACTTGGCTACGCTGCGGCATACCCCACCAATGACAGCTTTGCAGAAACCCTACATCCGATAAGCTGTCTCCCCAACCGAGTACTACCCGTTGATTATCAGGATTTATTTTCGACAGTAAAAATTTAACCGCATGGGTTTTACCAACGGGGTCGGGGAGTAAGGCCAGATTATTGCCATTCATATGCATATAGAACCCAGTCAGTTTTGCAGGATCTATGGATGCAAGTAAATCTTTCAAAATGAACGGTTTTGGCGTTTGTTGCTTGACGACAACATAGATACCCAGACCTTGCTCTTCAACGATCCATGTCCGGACGCTATTTGCTGCAGCAATGCTGAGGATATGCGCGACAAGGTCGGCCAAACGAGATTGATACGGCGTCAATTGCGCCGTCATCAGCGCATGCCACTCCTTATCAAGCGAACCGTCTGCAGATAAAACCGCCGCGCCGTGGGAGCATACCGCACCGTGCTGAAAGGGCAACTGTACACGCGACAATGCTTCTACACTTCTCGCCGTGACGGCAATCAGGTTCGTAGTCGACAACAGCCAGTGTGTAAACTGTTGCTGAATGTCGGTCATAAATGACAACGGCTGTCCATGAATGTCTAGCGTTGCGACATGACGTAGTAGCTCTCTTGGAATATGTTTGGGGGTTTGAAATAGCGTGTCATCTAAATCAACCAAGGCAATCGGTTTTTGTAGGACTGGATTAGTACTCATTATTGATCACCTCGATATTCGGTACGGCATTTAACAGTTGTTGATCCACGCTCGCTGGGGCGGTTTCAACCGCCAAGATGACGCGATCATAATCACTTGCAACCACGTTGTAGGCAAAGTTGGCAATCCCTAATCCATAGTTATCACTAAAAGCCAATGCATGCTGAATGGCATGACCGATGGCAATCGGGGAGCGCGTCGTCGAGGAGAAGTGAACAATGGCGCCCTGTGCCTCTAAGTCCTCGGCCAGTAGGAAAGGGGCCCAGACATATTCGCTACTGCCCAAGACTAAAATACGTTCCCCGGCTTTGGCTGTTGCAGTCAGCGGGTCTTGTGGATTTAAGACCGGCATACGACCCCAATTTTGCTTGGCGCTGATCGCCCACTTGCCTTGGGCAACGACATCAACGATTGGCATGATCGGTTCAGGTGCATTGGGCGTGGCTTGCCACTGCCATGAGCCTTTCAGCAAACTGACGGAGTGGCATTTTATCTGTGGAATATTAATCTGCGGTGACCAATCAGCCAAAGTCGCAGTGACCAAATGCTCAACGTTCTGTAATCCCGCCGCACGCAGCGACGCTGTTAAATTGACAAATGTTTTGCCCGTCGAGGCTTCATCATCGACCAAAATTAAGGTACGCGTTGCCAAGAGCTGTGCTTGGGTTTCAAGGTTGGGTGAACCATACAGCAGATGAGAAGGCGCATGGCTATGCTCTTCTTGAAACTCTGCAAACAGCGGTGCTTCAAAAGTAGCGCTATCTAGTGGATGACGCGTGGTTGATAGAAACAACGCATTGGGATAACGTGATTTCAGGGCCTGATGGACGCCCGCACCCAAGCCCACAGCAGTTTCTGCCATACCGATAACCAAGATCGGTTCAGGTAAATCATCAGGGATTTGCGCTGCCAATGCCGTAAATGCTTGCCGAATTACTTGCGGACGCACCGGAATGTGCCGCCCTAGCACCTTAGAGACAAATAAGAAAGCCCTGCGTGGGTTGATCCGTTCTGCAAAACCGATCAAGTCACCACATGCCCAATGTTCAATCTCAGGATGCAAAAAAAGTTTGCCCCGATTTAAATTAACTTCAATCATAAAATCGATGTGACTCTTTAAAATTTAAATTTGTAAAATCGTATAACTAGCGATGACAAGTCACATGCCATAACGCCGCTTGTGAACGACGCACCAATTGCATCGAGTCATAAGGGTTAACAGTTTGAGGATTCAATGGTTGTTTAATCGAATCAGAATGTGGGAGGTCAATCCCAAGCGACTCTAGAAAAGCCAAGAGTAAATGGTGTTTCACCGCAAAATTCATGTTTTGCGCTTGTACCATGGATGATGTCACCATTCCGAGCACTTGTCCATCGGCGCCCAGAACGGGGCTTCCACTGGAACCCGGCTGAATGGGTGCAGTGAATTGAAAAAATCGAATATCTTCTTGCGGACCGCGCAGGCTGGATACGCAGCCTTGGGTGACTTGTAAATTTTTTCCCACTAAACCGGATAGGGGGTAACCCAGTGTGGTCAAGGGTTCCCCGAGTAATCCCAGCTTTCCATGACGAATCGGTAATAGCGTTGAAAATTGACCTTGTTCAATTTCAAGTAAGGCGATATCCGCACTCGCATCCTGTGCGACTAAGCGCGCCGTTTTTGATCCTAAGAGCGAACGTAGCTCCATGCGACTTGCGCCATCAATCACATGTGCGCAGGTCAGTACGTGCTGCGGCGTAATTGCAAACGCACTGCCAGTCCATACATCAGGCTGTGCATCGTTGCGGCTGTGATCATCTTGATGGGTGCCATTGCTTTGATCCTGAGGAGAGCGTTCATCCAAAGCCATGTGCAAATTGCGGCCAATGGCCGATAAACCATAGGCAGACCCTTCAGCCAACGCGCGAAACTTCCATTCGCCCTGTCGACGATAAACCTCGCCAATAATCATGGCACTATCGTGACAACCGGCCAAGGGAACGGGGTAGGTGCGCACCGCATCATCCGTTGAAACCTTGCAATTGACTTGCGTTAAGGTGATTTTGCTTGAGTAGCTATAAAGCACCAGAAGCAAACTTTGCGCAGTGTCAGGTACTTGTGCGAGTTGAAGTTGCCAGTGTGCGAGGTGATGATCCCCTTCAACGGTTGCCCAAGCCGTAGGCTGTTGTAGATAAGCCGGCGTTGCAACAGGCTCGCGGCGCTGATCCAGTGCAATCCAAACCAAGCCTAAAGATTCACCAAGGAGAGCAGATCCTTGAATGTTGACGCGCACATGAGTTGCAGGACCAGCAGGGAGCCGATAATTCTCACCTGGAATAATATCTGTCATCTCTTATTTCTCTTATATATTGCTGTTCTGATGTCATCCATATCGGTCTTATTAAACGATAGGATATGCTTCCCTGCAGGCGACCCGTGCCGATTAAACCAACACACTGCTCATGATCGGACGAACACGGATATTATCTTTAAACAGACTACGATCATGGAGATCAATCTCTAGTCCCCGCCCTAGACGTCGATTAATACAAAGCGCGGGTAAATTCATTCCAGTATGGAAACCATAACCAATCCCGCCAGAAGGTCGCGCATTGATTTCGAGTACATGCAGTTTTCCTTCCGCATCCGCTTTAGTTTGCATATTGATTAACCCATCGCAGTGAAATAAAGCGACGACTTTTGCGGCCAGCTCAATATTCTCACCCTGCAGGGTAATATATTGATAAGCATTGTCTTTACAGCGTGCGATAGCCGCGATCAATTTGCCTTGTTCACAGACGATGTCAATTGAATATTCAAGACCGGGCAAATAGGGCATGACCAACAGTGGTTTAGGTTTTTCTTGTTTGGCATAGCCTGAAATGTATTGTTCAGTATTCACTTGGCGATTATTTGGGTAGGAAAAGCAAGTTTGCAGTGACAAGTCAGGGACTAAGCGCCAAAACCCTTCGCCATAAATCCCAATGACAGGCTTGACGCATAACTCGTGGTGCTGAGATTGCTGTTCTAGGACAGCGCGAAGCTCATCGGCATTGCGCACTGTCCAGCCACCGGCGACGGCAATATTGGCTTGCTCACAGATTTGGGTGAAGCGTGACTTATCTTCAAGAATTTCGAGTGTTTCAACGGAAAGCCCACCTGTGATTAGCGTGATGCCTGCCTGTTCAAAACGACTCCGATGCAGTTCGTATTGTGTAGTGGCACGGCCTGCCAAGATCACAGAGACATCATGTTTTTTGGCATTGTCTAGCACCCATGCTAGTCGTTCATCAGGGTCTTTCGGTTCTATCAGTGCGATATCGGCGTCGCCTGTAATCTCAGGTCGATCATTGCGATGTGATGCGATGATTGTGGTGGGTTGAATTAAGCCTTGTCTGACTGCGTGTAATACGTCCCTTTGACTGGACTGTCCTTCAAGTAACCAAATGGCCATGCTGCTTCTCAAAAAAATATATAACGGATAGATGAGTTTGATTCTAGCAAATACTCAGCCAAGGTAGGGAGGGAAACATGCCTGAATATTTTTAATGAGATAAAACAGTTGCTATTAATTTTGGACAAAATTTTAACGCATTAATTATTATTCGATCCTAGGAATGATTTATTCTCAGATGCATTCTCATTTTAGGTCTGAGATACTGATTGTTCTGGGCTATGGTGGGTGTGTTTTAACATGATGAAGGCTCCCATGTCACAGACTTGAGAGCCTTGTTATCGATCATAATAATGTTATTTTTCAATCAACTGCTTGCAGTTGTTGTTGCCGGCGCTGACGGTGTCTCTGTCGTCGTTGGAGCATCTGTAATCGGCTTACCATCATTTTTACATGAAATTTGCAGTAGTGCACAGGATGCGATCAGAGCCGCAACAAGTATGCCTTTCATGATGAGTCTCCTTTATATCTGATTTAGTCTGAAATTAGCTTAACGCTAAGAGCTAGATATTCGGGATCTAAGCGTTAAGTTCATATCAACTAATATTTGGCTTGTGGGGTTTCTGGCGGTGTCGGTGGTGCTTGATCTGGGTTTATAGGGGGTGGGTTTGGCGGCGCAGATGAGTTTTGATTTGAGGAGGTTGAGTCGGGGCGCGCATAGTCCCGATGCGCTTTTTTATCATACAGGGATTTTGACTCTGGAGCGGGTTGGGTGGTGGATGCATCAGTAGGCGTAGCGGCGCCAACTTGGTTTGGATTGTTGGTCGTCGGTGGATCATCTGCAAAAGCATTGATCGAAATGCCGACAAGGGCGGCAAGAAGTAATCGTTTCATATGGAGCTCCGTTTGGTTAATTTCATAAATGCCAGTTAAGTTGGCTTTTACAGTATCAACAGACCTTATGGATTGATCAATATCTAATCATGTAAGGCATACAGAACTTATTAACTGCGCTAACGAAGCCGTATTTTTTGTGCCCCAATTGAATGGCTAAAGTACAGAGTGTGCGCCAGTTTGCGATCGTCATGCTGAAAAGATACGTTATTGTATAAAACGAAAAACAAAAAAAGGCGTGAATTGATTCATAGAGCCAATAGGATGATGAGTATTCAATAATGGATGATCTATGTCGATCATAGATTAAGGACTAAAGATCAGTTCAGGAGATTTATCATGAATACTCAAGTCATCGTTAAAGCACCCAATGCCGTTGAAATATTGATTGCGGATCATCGTAGCATCAACATGCTATTTACCGATTATTTGGCGCTAGGTGAAAACGACCATCGCTTAAAAGAAAAGTTTGTGCAGTTTCTATGTCGGGATTTATTAAAGTACATGACGATTAAGGATCATATTTTTCATCCAGCAATTCTAAGCGGCGTTAAACGCGGTCAGGATTGGGTCGATGAGGCCAATGTTGCGCATGTGGGATTTAAGGAACTGATCGCAAAATTGCAGAATATGAAGCCAGACCACGAGCTCTATGACGCAACCGTTAAGGTGCTTTCGGAGCGGTTTGAGTTTTATGCTGACGATGTGGAAAGTTGTATTTTCCCTTTACTACAACGGTCTGAGATCGATTTAGATGAATTGGGGGCGAGCATGCGTAACGGTGCTGAAAGAGTCGATTAATCTCTTTTTTTGACGAAGGCCGTTCTGTATAGATGTTGAGCGGACTCACCCCAATAATCAGGGCTGATCAATATGTTATTGGTCAGCCCTGATTAATTTTAAAAGGCAAATATATCGGGCCCT